>JBEKCN010000326.1:0-5328 GCA_050014855.1 Streptosporangiaceae bacterium
CGGGCAACCTTGATGTATTCCTTCCGCCGTTCCTGAGTCAGGTCGGGGAAGACGACCCGGATCACGGTCCCGTCGTTGGTGGGGTTGACGCCCAGGTCGCTGTCCCGGATGGACCGCTCGATCGCGGGCAGCGAGGACTTGTCGTACGGCTGGACGATGACCATCCGTGCCTCGGGCAGGTGGAACGAGGCGAGCTGGTTCAGCGGCGTCGGGGAGCCGTAGTACTCCGCGGTCAGTTTGTTGAACATGACCGGGTGTGCGCGACCCGTGCGGATCACGCCGAACTCTTCCTTGGCGACCGCGACCGCCTTCTCCATCTTCTCCTCGGTGTCAAGGAGTATGTCGTCGATCATTGCGGGCTCCTGTGGAGGTGTCTTGGCCAGAGTTCACGTTATCCGGGTAGACGCTAAATTACCCTCCGCATCGCGTGAGCTGGCCGCTTCGAAGCGGAATCAGCAGTCGGCCGCGCATACCAGCGTGCCGACCTTCTCCCCCCGGATCGCCCGCACCACGTTGCCCTGGCCCAGCAGATCGAAGACGACGATCGGCAGCCCGTTGTCCATGCACAGGCTGACCGCGGTGGCGTCCATGACCTTAAGGCCGCGGGCGAGGACCTCGCCGTAGTCCACCCGGTCGAAGCGAACAGCCGCCGGGTTCTTGCGCGGGTCCGCGTCGTAGACCCCGTCTACGGCCGTGCCCTTGAGCACCGCCTCGGCGCCGATCTCCAGCGCCCGCTGGGCGGCGCAGGTGTCCGTCGAGAAGAACGGCGCACCCAGCCCGGCCCCGAAGATCACGACCCGGCCCTTCTCCAGGTGCCGGATGGCCCTGCGCGGGATGTACGGCTCCGCGACCTGGCCCATGGTGATGGCGGTCTGCACGCGGGTGTCGACGCCCATCTTCTCCAGGACGTCCTGCAGCGCCAGGCAGTTGATCACGGTGCCGAGCATGCCCATGTAGTCGGCCCGGGCGCGGTCGATGCCCCGTTCGGAAGGGAGGCGCCCCGGAACATGTTGCCGCCGCCGACCACGGCTGCGACCTCGACGCCCTCCCGCACCGCCGAGACCACCTCGGCCGCGATGTGGGCCACGGCGTCGGGCGAGATGCCAAGCGGTTCATTCCCGGCGAACGCCTCACCGGACAGCTTGACCACAACCCGGTTCCACCGCTTATGGAAGGACTCGGCCTCCCCGCCGGCGGAAACCACGCTCGCGGTGGCGGGCGGGGTGAAAAAGACCCCGGGATCCTTCGGGGCAGGGTCACCGATGGCGGCGGAGGCCGCCCGGACCGCTGCAGCGGTCGCATCTTCCCCTGGCCCTATGCTGCCCCACACGCCATCCCGCTGCTGCACCGAGTGACCTCCCTCTGCTCCGCCGCACCCCTTCAGCTCTGCGGGCCGGCGGGCGGTGCCCGCCGGCCCGGTCACACTCAGGCCTGCCCGACCTGGAACCGGGCGAAGCCCCGCACGGTTACGCCGGCCTCGGCGAGGACCTGCTTGATCGTCTTCTTCTGGTCCTTGACGAACGGCTGCTCGGTGAGCACCACGTCCTTGAAGAAGGAGTTCAGCCGGCCGTCCACGATCCGCGGGATCGCCTGCTCGGGCTTGCCCTCCTCGCGGGTGATCTGCTCCGCGATCCGGCGCTCCTTCTCCACCACGTCCGCCGGGACCTGATCCCGCGCCGTGTAAAGCGGGCGCATCGCAGCCGCCTGCTGCGCCAGGTCCTTGGCCACCTCGGCGTTGGGCTTGTCCAGCTGGACGAGCACGCCCAGGGTAGGCGGCAGCGCCGCGTCGGAACGGTGCAGGTAGCTCGCCACGTAGCCGCCCTCGAAGCGGGCGTAGCGGCCCAGCTCCAGCTTCTCCTTCAGGGAGGCACCGGCCTCCTCGATGACCCGCTCGGCCGTCTGGCCGGGGCGGACCTCGGTGCTCAGCAGGGCCAGCCGGTCAGCGGCGCCGCTGGCCAGCGCGGCCCGGGCGATCTCGCCTGCCGCCTGCTGGAACAGGTCAGTCTTGGCCACGAAGTCGGTCTCGCAGTTGAGCTCGACCAGCACCCCGGCGTCCGTGCCGGACAGCTCAGCGGTGATCAGCCCGTTGGCGGCGGTCCGGGTCGCGCGCTTGGTGACGTCCTTCGCGCCCTTCAGGCGCAGGAGCTCAACCGCGGCCTCGATGTCGCCGTCGGCCTCTTCCAGGGCACGCTTGCAGTCCATCATCCCGGCACCGGTCTGGTCCCGGAGCCGCTTTACGTCAGCGGCGGTGAAGTTCGCCATGTCCTCGTCTCTCACTTTCGTGCTCTGCACATGTCTGCGTTTGTCCCGGCGGGAGCAGGCGGCCGGCACCGGTGACGTGCGCCAGGCATGCGGCTGGACCCGGGGCTAATACGCCACCGGGTCCAGCCGCACACCGTGACGGTTGCCTTTACTCGGCGCCTTCGGCCGACTCGGCGGAGCTGGCCGCGCCGACCGGCTCGCCCTGCTCAGCAGGGGTACCGTTCGCCTCGGCAGGAGTGCCGTTCGCCTGGGCAGGAGTGCCGTTTGCCTCGGCGCTGGTCCTGGTCTCGGCCGGCGCGCTGGCCTCGGCCGGGACGCTGACCTCGGCCAGGGCGTCCGCAGCCGGAACAGGCTCGGCAGGGGCGTCCGCGACGGGGGCAGCCTCAGCCGTGGCGTCCGCAGCCGTGGCGTCCGCAGCCGTGGCGTCCGCAGCCGGGGCGTCCGCAGCCGCCTCGGGCTGGGGGCTCCCGCTCTCGGCCAGTTCCCGCTCCCACTCGGCCAGCGGCTCCTCGCTGCCGACCCCGTGACGGTCGGCCGAGGGCTTCTCCTCGCCGTCGGCGGCGCCGGCCCGCGCGATGAGGCCGTCGGCCACCGCGTCGGCTACCACCCTCGTCAGCAGCGCAACACTGCGGATGGCGTCGTCATTCCCGGGGATCGGGTAGGTGACCTCGTCGGGGTCACAGTTGGTGTCGAGGATCGCGACGACCGGGATGCCCAGCTTGCGGGCCTCGCTGACCGCGATGTGCTCCTTCTTGGTGTCGACCACCCACACCGCGCTCGGGACCCGCGCCATGTGCCGGATCCCACCGAGCGTGCGGTCGAGCTTGTCGCGCTCGCGGCGCAGGTGCAGCAGCTCCCGCTTGGTCATGCCGGAGCCGGACACGTCGGCAAAGTCGATCTCCTCCAGCTCCTTGAGCCGCTGCAGACGCTTGAAGACGGTGGAGAAGTTGGTCAGCATGCCGCCCAGCCAGCGCTGGTTAACGTACGGCATCCCCACCCGCCCGGCCTGCTCGGCGATGGCTTCCTGGGCCTGCTTCTTGGTGCCGACGTACAGGATCGTGCCGCCATGGGCGACGGTCTCCTTGATGAACTCGTACGCGCGGTCGATGTAGTCGAGGGACTGCTGGAGGTCGATGATGTAGATGCCGTTGCGCTCGGTGAAGATGTAGCGCTTCATCTTCGGGTTCCAGCGCCGTGTCTGGTGCCCGAAGTGAACGCCGCTCTCCAGGAGCTGCTTCATGGTGACGACCGGAGCCATGCCGGAGGTCCTTTCATCCCCGCGCCCCGCCCGGAGGCGCTGACGCTACTCGGTTTGCTTCCTGGCGCCCGTACGCACCTGCGGTGGGCCTGGTCAGGCCCACGGACCGAGCGGTGCGCACCAGCGAGGACCTCACGGATCCCGGCTGGCTAGCGGGCGCGCGAACTATGGCCACCTAGCGGGCGCGCTCGTATGCGAGCCTTCTGGTGGCCTACGTCAAGTCTACTGCGCAATATGCGGGGACCGCCCCGCGAAGCCCCGCATAACGCGGTGACGCAGGCCGCGGGCCCGGGAGACGAGGGGACCCTGGGCCGGCGGCAGTCCCGCAACCGGCCCGGGGCCCCCGGAGCCCCGAGGCCCCCGAGGCCCCCGAGGCCCCCGGAGTCCCCGGAGACTCTGGGTTCACCAGGATTTGCTCAGGCGCGCGACCTCCTCGCTGGTCAGGGTGAGGTCGGCGGCCTGCGCCGAATCGGTGACCGACTCCGGGCGGCTGGCGCCGGGGATCGGGATCACCGTCGGGGCGAGCGCCAGCATCCAGGCCAGCGTCAGGCGCTGCGGCGAGACGCCGCGATCCCGGACGATCTAGGCGAACGCGGCATGCCGCGCTGCATAAATATCCCTCGCTTCCGCTGGGCCGGTTAGCTCGCCGCCTGTCGCGATCACGTTCACGGGGCCCGCGGGGCCGGTCATGTCGACTGCTATGTTCCTTCGGGAACAACTGCGGCCCGGTTTCTTTGGGGAACAACTGCGGCCGGGTACGCGGCATGCCGCCTGGCTGATGCCGGTTGACGATAACCGCGATCGGCACGGCTGATGCCCGGCGGCTGGACGGCGCCCCGGCCTACCGGGGGTTTTAGCTTGCCCGGATGCGGCGGGCTAAACAGGACGTCAGGCGGAGACGACGATGGGCGGGTGCCAGGATGAGCAGTCAGCTGGGTGGGCAGCCGGTCACGGAGCCGGTCAACTGGGCGCGCAATGTGGTGTTCGGCAGCAAGGAGCTGCGTTCGCCGTCCAGCGTGGCGGAACTTCAGGAGATCGTGCGCGGCAGCGACCGGCTGCGGGCCCTCGGCAGTGCTCATTCGTTCAACCGGATCGCCGACACCACCGGGGTGCTCGTGTCGACCTCCAGTCTGCCGCCAGTGGTGGAGGTCGTCCCGGACGGGACGGCCGTCCGGGTCGCCGGCGGGGTGCGTTACGGGGAGCTGGCCCAGCAGCTGTGGGCGGCCGGCTACGCCCTGCGCAACCTCGGGTCGCTGCCGCACATCTCGGTCGCCGGGGCGTGCGCGACCGGTACGCACGGCTCCGGGAACGCCAACCAGAGCCTGGCGGCCTCGGTGACCGCCCTGGACATGGTGACCGCGGACGGCGGGCTGGCCCGGCTGGAGCGGGGCAGCCCGGACTTCGCCGGCGCCGTGGTCGGGCTGGGCAGCCTCGGCATCGTGACGACGATGGAGCTGGAGATCGTCCCGGCGTTCGAGGTCCGGCAGTTCGTCTACGAGGACCTGCCGTTCGGGCGGATCGTGAGCCACTTCGACGAGATATTCAGCAGCGGCTACAGCGTCAGCGTGTTCACCGACTGGCGTGGCGACCCCGGTAACAACCGGGTGTGGCAGAAGCAGCGGATCCCTGAGGATTCCGGGGACTCGCCGGATGACGGGACCTCCGGGGCGGGTAACGGTGCGGCGGAGTGGCTGGGCGGCCGGCTAGCCGACGGCCCGCGCCATCCGGTCCCCGGCATGGCCCCGGACAACGCCACCGAGCAGCTCGGTATCCCTGGCCCGTGGCAGGAGCGGCTGCCGCACTTCCGC
>JBEKCN010000327.1:0-5306 GCA_050014855.1 Streptosporangiaceae bacterium
GCGGCGACCAGGAGCGCGCCGAGCTCGTTGCGGTCCAGCGCGACGGCATGGGACTCATAGTCCACCCGCGGACTTCGGACGTGAGCGGCTGGCGAATGCTCGAGGAGCTCTTCTTCGACCGCGTACTTGTAGAACCCGGCGATGGTGCACAGCCGCCGGGTGACGGTCGCGCGGGCCCGGCCCCTGACTTCAAGTTCCCTGGCGAAGCTTTCGATGTCGGCGCGGCGGACGGCGAACAGGGGCAGGGAGCGGCCGCGGCTCCAGGCAGTGAACTGGGGAGGTCGAGTGCGTACGCCTCGCGGGTCAGGCCCCGGTACCCGGCCAGGAACCCGGCGAGGGACGAGCCGTTCGGGGTCGGTGAAGGAGGGCTGGATCGTGGCGAGCGCGGTTGATGGGGCGGCAGTGGTCATCGGGCACCTCCCGGCCGGGCTGGAACCGCGAAGGCTGGGCCATTTCCGGTCCCAGCGGTTAAGCGGAAACCCAACGTAAGCCGCCCGGTCCGGTCACGCTACGCGACAAACGAGCGAGTGCCGGAGCCCGGCAGGCCAGGTGAGAAATGCTTCAGACCGCCGAATCGGCGTGCCTTGGTGTGAGGCGGTGACACGGCCGTCCGTCCGCGCAGAACAGCCAGCTCGGCACCCTTTCCCGACCGGATTGAGCGCGGTAAATCGGCGCACCGCCGTGGGCCGGCATCCCGCGCTACGGGTGGCCGCTGCCCCGGAACCAATGCTGATCTGATTTTGGTGAACGAGGTGCTGTGGCGGATCCAGCACGATGTGGGCTTCTCCCGCCCCTGCTTGGGTGGTCAAAAGCAGGTCGTTCGCCGGTCTAGGGAAAGGCGGCGCGACCGCGATCGTCGTCGTTGGCCGGGACCAGTCTTCCGCCGGCCGTCAGGCCCCGCAGCTGTGAAGAGGTTGCGCACCGGCGGCGACGAGCAGGACCTGCAACAAGAAGGACTGGCATCGCCGCAGGTGCGATGCCAGTCCGGTGTTACCGCGCGGTCACGCGGCGGACGGGGCCGTGGCGGGCGGGGCGGAGGACAGCGCTAAATGGTGGCCGGGCCCGACTCCCACTCGGCGTCGCTCATGCCGAAGATGCGGTAGGCGATGCGGCCGAACGCGGCCAGGCCGAGCACCCTTTCGCGAGCGTGGCCCGCATGCGGGCGATGTTTGGCGGTATGTGCCACCATCGGCGGCCGTAGATCGCCTGAAGAGGCCCTGCGACTTCCTTAAGTTCCGTAACACGCTGCATGAGCGGTTTATCCGATAGCCACACAGCGCGAGCTAGCCTCCGGCATTCAAGTGAGCAGGTGAATTAGGGCGCTGCCGATTTCTGTATGGCCGTGAGCTGGGGTTTCGTGGTTTGGTGCCTCGGCACTCGGGAGACGATTGGTTGCCGACCGTCCAACAAATATCACGTTGGGTGACGTTTGGCTCTGAGCACCGGTATGAACGCTGCGTAGGATTAATTTAACAGAGAGTGAAATGAGGCTTTTCTGCACTGGGGGAACGCAAGACAATGAAACTCAACAAGGTAATCGCAATCCCGGCCGTCGCATTGGCCGCCGGCCTCAGCCTTGCAGTATGCGGCTCCGTCAAGGCTCCCACTCTCGGCATTGACCACACGCTGCCCCAGTCGGCCGCTGCTCCGGTTGCTACCAAGACCACTCACTCGGCCAAGCCTGCGCCGGTTGCAACAACTCCTGCTGCCGCATCAAAGGCGGCTGTGGCACAACCCGCCGCACAAGTGCCTGTTCTCGACGTCAGCACGGATGGTTACAGCGGTATCAAGCCCGGCGAAATAGGGTTCAGCGGTGACGGAGGCTACATAATTACGGGCATCATCTGGTCAAGCTGGGGCCCAAATGAGGCAGACGGCACCGGGACGTCCAGCATCCAGGGCTGTGTCCCTGACTGCGCGACCGGCTCAGAGACACCGTACACCGACACCATCGTGCTGAGCGACCCGCAAGGCGGCCAGTTCACCCATGTCAGTTCCACCAGGGACGGCACCGTGAAGGCAGGCTCAACCTCACTCATTTTAGGTGCTGAGCAGAATAGTCCTGACGCGGCACCGGCCGCACCTGCGCTGACTGACTGCGGCAACTACCTGTACGTCAATGCGGACACTAGCTGCTCGGTCGCGCAGAATGTCGAGGCGGATTACACCGGCCTCGGCCCGGACTACGCCTCCAGCCCCGTGACCAGCCTGAACTACACCATGAATTGCGTGCGGGCACGGACAATGAGGGCGATTCAGGTCACAGTGTGGAGTGCACGGGTGGAGATAACGCCTACGTCATGTGGCCTGCTAATTAATCGCTGGCTATCGTGCCCCACTAACTGCGGACACGGTGGCGAGCGATTCAGACTGGATCGCCTAAACGGAGGGGCATCATGAGGTTTAACAAGATCATCGCTGCCACAGCAGTCGCGCTTACGGCAGCATTCGGGACCGGAATGGCTGTCGCCCTTACCACGTCACCAGCCTCGGCTGTTGATCTGGTGAATTATGACGGTGGCAGTATCCATCTCGGGCATTCCATTCAGCTCGGTGTGTGGTATCAGCAATTCAGTGGTGGCCCGTCAGGTTACTGGGCGGGTGTGTGGAGCTACCCAGCACACCGCTGGATCTTCATCCGCAGCGGGCACGCGACTACCAGTTGGCATTTCTGGTCAGTCAAGCCGAGCCAGTGGGGTAAGTACGCCACCGTTTATGACGTCGATGGGGTGAGGGTGGTCTTCTACACGACAGTGAAGTGAACTGACGTTCCGCGCAAGACTAAATGGGGGAAACCACCATGAAGACTCTCAGACTCTCAAGCTGGCCGCAGTCCCCGGCGCTCGCACCGGCCGCAGGCCTCAGCCTGACCGCGTGTGGTTCGGGCAGCCCCGCTGCCAGCAGCCAATCAGGCGGCAGCCCCGCAGCCAGTCTCGCACCCGGTACCGCGACCAACGGCCAGATCTGCCAGGCGGTGATCGGCACCTCTGGCAGCGGGTGCACGGTCCAGAGTGCCACCACGCTTAGGAACGACGCAGCAGTGAACAACGCGGTGCCCCTGGTCGATGCCCCCAATACTGCGACACCTGGTGACGTAGGCGCAGGCTGCTCGGCAGTTATGAGTGACGGTTCGCAGATAGACATCATCGTGACGCTGTTCTCCAACGGCACCGTTGGGTGGCACCAATGAGCAGGCCGCGCACCAGTTTCTACATCCGGGGTCCAAAGATCGGGCCCGTGCATACGATATCTCATTTGGGCTCTATTGGTACGGGCAGCCGGAAGACTCTCAGCGGGCCGCTATATCACGCGCACCTGAAAAGCCAGTCCGGCCAGGTCTACCGGTGCGAGCACAATCACCGCACCGAGAGCGCGGCCATCAAGTGCGCCAACTCCAAGGCGACACAGCAGGCGGCGCTGGCTGAATTCGCGCGGCTTGACCAGGAGGCCGCCGCGCAAGCCGCCGCCACCCAGGCCAGGGCCGACCGTAAGGCAGCCCGCAAGGCGTGGGCACTTCTAGAACCGTTCATTAATATGAGCGGAAAGGAGAAGACAATGAAGACCAGGAGCAGGATAGTCGCAGGCGGAGCGTGGTGCCCGGACAAGACTCTGGGAGTCCTCATTCTCGCCACGTTCGCCGCCATAATCGCGCTGCTCATACTGGGTGCGGTTAGCTGATCGCTGACCAGGCGGGCCTTTCGGGGCTCGGTGGTGAACGGTTCGGATAAACTGGCCGTCGACAACTGGGGGAAAACAATGAAGAAGATCATTATCGCCGCTGCGATACCAGCCTTCGCGCTGGCAGCCTCGGCGTTCACGTTCGCGCCAAGTGCATTCGCGCCAAGTGCATTCGCGTCATCGGCCTGTCATAGCTCATCAGGGTTGCTGACGGCCACTGCACGCCGGGTGCTACCTGGTCCCGCGTAACACAGGGGAACATCCATTCCACGATCTGCAAGAGCGGCTGGACCGCGACCGTCCGCCCCTCGGAGAGTTACACCGAGGCGCTCAAGCGCTCTCAGCTCCGCCTCTACGGGGACTACGCCGGTAGCAAGCTCAGCAGCTATGAAGAGGATCACCTGATCCCGCTGGAACTTGGCGGCAGCCCGACGTCACCGCTCAACCTCTGGCCGGAAGCGCACCCCACCTCGTACACCAAGGATGGAGTAGAGGACACCCTGAACCACGCGGTGTGCAGCGGGCGCGTCAAGCTGGCTCCCGCGCAGCGTGATATTGGGCATAACTGGAAGACGGCCGAGCACGTGCTGGGCCTGAAGTAACTCCTAACCTGACCGCTAGCCATGAATCATCAGGGTCAATGTTCCCGATGATGCGCTTGGACGCCGACATTCTGACGCGAAAAGCGCCCCGGGGGATTTAACCCCAGGGCGCTTTGTGGGCGGTTAGCCTCCCTCTGATCCGATGGGGCCTTCAGCGAGCAGGGCCGCGACCCTTTCAAGGGTATTCGTCGGGATTAACGGCAATCCCATGATCAGAAGGCTCGGTTCACGGGCCCCTTTCTGTGCGAGGAACCGTAGCCAGTCAATGTCGCGTCGCCGCTGGTCAGCTTGCCCCCGGCCGATCAGTTCGTCAGTAAGCACCGAGGTCATCCGGCATTCCTCGCAGCGAGCAATCGCCCCCTCCCACACAACCGCCGTATGCTCACTGACCGGGCAACGCCAAAAGCGGACATCACTCACGCTAAAACTCATTTGAATCCCCCTCCCCCTCAGGCCGTGTCCAGGGAGGTGGTGTATGAGATGACCACCTCGCGACCTATTTCCATTTAAGCAAGAATTGCCTCTACTGTCAATCCAGCCGCATTAGCGCTATTCTTTTCCGTGTTGGGCTCAGATCTCCGGCAATAGGACAGCCATAAGTCTGTGACATGCTGTTTTGTCCGGGCTTTTTCTGTGCGTATTTTTTAAATCTCTGCTAGGATAGTGGCATGTCAGCGGCGGCTGCGGCGATCCTGGAGGGCATGCCGGAGCCCCGCGACCTTCGCATGCGGGAGCACGGTGGCCGGTGCGTGATCACGGCCGGGCGGGTGGTGCTGTTCGAGTATGCCGCCGGCGATTTGACGATGCGGAACATCGCGCTGGCGGCGCTGCGGCAGCTGGGGTTCAAGGGCCGGGTGGTCGCGGCGGTGCTGGGGCTGACGGAGAACTACGTGGCGACTCTGCATAACGCGGCCCTGCGGGACGGGTCGGCGGCGCTGGTCATGCAGGACCGGCGTGGCACGCCGGGGAAGGTGACCGGGGAGCAGTGGGAGCAGGCCCGGACGTGGCGGGCGCAGGGCGCCAGTG
>JBEKCN010000328.1:0-5297 GCA_050014855.1 Streptosporangiaceae bacterium
GTGCTCGGCGCCGGGCTCTACCTGGCCGTGGTGGGCCTGCTCGGGGTGGGCCTGGGTGCACTGATACGCAAGACTGCCGGGGCGATCGCTGCCGTGGTTGGCCTGCTGCTGTTCCTGCCGCTTCTGTCCAGCCTGCTGGGGACGTGGTTCAAGGCCCACATCAGCCCGTACCTGCCCAGCAACGCCGGGGCGTCGCTGCTGCACGTGCACCAGCAGGCTGGCTCGCTGTCGCCGTGGACCGGTTTCGCGGTGATGTGCGGCTACGCGGTGGCCGCCCTGGCCGCCGCGGCGCTGGTGCTGAGGCGGCGGGACGCATGACCGCCGTCGCCGAACGCCGGCATGTCGTGCAGGCGGACCGGGCCGACCACCCCGCAGGCCCGGACGACACCAGGGTCGCCGCCTTTTCCGGGGCGTACTGGCGGGAACTGCTTATGTCCCGCTGGCAGGCGGAACTGGCGCAGGTGACAGAGCTATCACTGGCCTTCCAGCAGGCCGCGGACGCCGCGGGCGCCGGAGCCGGCTCCGTGGCAGAAAGGGGCGTCCGGCGGCTGGAATGGCGGACGGTGGCCGCCCGCCGCGCGCTGGCCGACACCGAGGAGGCGCTCGGGCGGCTATCAGCTGGCCGCTACGGCCGGTGCGAGCAGTGCGCTGCAGACATCCCGGCCGACTGGCTCCTGCGCGGCCCGGAAGCTCGCTACTGCCCGGGCTGTTCGCCCAGCGCGGCGACGACCGCGGGAATCTTGACGTCACCAGCCTTCCGCCACCTGCTCACGCTCCTCTTGGCGCCAGTGCTCGCCCGCGTCCACCGGCGGCTTGCGGCCAGCCTCAGTGTCCTCGACCCTCGTGCCGTCCGCCGGCCCGGCATCCGCGTGCCCACCATTCCTGGCCGTCCAAGGGAATAGATGAGACATGCCACCGGATCCGGGACTTCGAGGGCGCCTGCGAAATGGCGTCCGGAGTACCGTCGCGTGGGCCAGGCACCATCCGGCCCGCGCTGATCTGGCGGTCCCGCTCGTCCTCGCGGCACTGACGGTGGGCCCGGCGGGTGGCCGGGCGGGAGCGGACACGTCCTGGTGGTGGCTGGCCGCAGCAGGGTGCCTCATCCCGCTGGCCTGGCGCCGGGGCCACCCGGTCATCGTCTTCGGGGTGGTCCTGGCGGCGGCAACGGCGATCATGGTGGCCGACATCCCGCCGCTGGCGCTGACCGCCACTGCCGCGCTCCTGATCGCGCTGTACACGGTGGCCGCCCACATGCCGCTGCGCCTCGCGCTTCTCGCCGCTGGGGCATTCGAGGCATGGGGTGTGCCCACCCTGGTGCGATGGTCACCTTCTGCTGCCGTCTTGCCTGGGACATTGCTGCTGACCGGGACGGCTGTCGCGTCGGTCATGACCGGGGTGAATCTCAAAACCCGGCGGGCCTACCTGGCCGCGCTGGAAGACCGGGCGGCACGGCTGGAGAAGGAACAGGACCAGCAGGCACAGCTGGCGGTCGCCACCGAGCGGACCCGCATCGCCCGGGAGGTGCACGACATCGTCACGCACAGCCTCTCGGTCATGGTGGCCCTGGCGGACGGCGCAGCGGCTACCGCCCCCTCCTCGCCAGTCCGGGCTGGCCAGGTTATGGGTCAGGTAGCCGCGACCGGCCGCCAGGCGATCGGTGAAATGCGGCGGCTCGTGGACACCCTGCGCATCGACGAGACAGGCGCGGACCACCACCCGGCACCCGGGATCGGGCAGCTCGACGACCTGCTCACGCAAGCCCGGTCCGCGGGCCTGCCCGCCAGGCTGGTTGTCGAGGGCCGGCTGCACCGGCTCACGCAGGGAGCACAGCTGGCGGTCTACCGTATCGTCCAAGAGTCACTGACCAACATCAGGAAGCACGCGCGCGCCGTAACGGGCGCCACGGTCCGGCTCGAATACACCAGCGAGGGCATCGAGGTGTGCATCACCGATGACGGGCAGCCTGCCAGTCGCGGCCAACCTACCGCCGGCCATGGCATTACCGGCATGCGCGAGCGCGCCGCAGCCTATGACGGAACGGTCGAGGCCGGGCCCTGCCCCGGCGGCGGGTGGCGGGTGCGCGCCCGGCTGAATGTGGGCCGGGGCGAAGGACCGTGACTACCCCGATCAAGATCCTCATCGTCGATGATGAACAGCTGCTGCGCCTGGGCTTCCGCATGATCTTCGAGGCTCAGTCCGACCTCGACGTCGTGGGCGAGGCAGGTGATGGCACCGAGGCGGTGCGCCTGACCGGCCAGACGCGCCCGGACGTGGTTCTCATGGATATCCGGATGCCTCGCACCACCGGAATCGAAGCTACGGAGCAGATCGCCTCGCAGTACCCGGACACCCGGGTACTGGTGCTCACCACTTTCGATCTCGACGAATACGCCTTCGCGGCCCTGCGAGCCGGCGCGAGCGGCTTCCTGCTCAAGAACGCCGAGCCAGCCCAGCTGCTGGCCGCCATACGCACGGTGGCCGCGGGCGATGCGGTAGTAGCGCCCCGCGTCACCCGCAAGCTGCTGGAGCGATTCGCCGGCCAGCTGCCCGCAGGCCCAGAGGACACCGGCCAGGATCCCCGCCTGTTGCTGCTGACTGGCCGCGAACGCGAGGTTCTGGCCGAACTGGCCCGCGGGCTCTCCAACGCAGAGATCGCCCAGCGCATGTACCTGTCCGAGTCGACTGTAAAGACACACGTCGGTCGGATCCTGCCCAAGCTGGGCCTGCGCGACCGGGCGCAGGCGGTCGTGTTCGCCTACGAGACGAGGCTGGTCCGCCCCGACCTGCGGCGCGAGAGGCGTCAGCAGGAGGACGGTTAGCCTCATCTTTCGCGATTTTGATATGGCTGGCTGGGACCGCGGCGTTCAGCTGTGCTGGGGCTAGGTTCGGCTGGTTAGCTGGGGCGAGGCTTGCAGTCGGTTGATCGTGGTGGTGATGAGTGCAGCTTAGGGCCAGGGTGGCAGCGAGGCGCAGTTACAGGTCAGCGAGCTGCTCGGTCCTGGCGTCGGTGGCGGAGCAGCTGACGCGTGCCCGCCGGTGCCGGTGAGCTAAGGACGAAGCCGGAGTTTTTCAGAACTTGCCTAGAGTTGTTAGTGAGCTAGGTAGCCGAATGCTATTGGATTTTCGAATGATCCTTGAACCCCTTCCGCCGCTATTACTGCGTAGGCGAGTTCTGTACCAGATGTGGAAGCTATGTAAGCCTCGACCGTCTGCACACAACCATTAAATTGGTTTTGTGTTGCATCTAAATTCACGTCGGCAGCTGGCACGCTTACGCCGTTAAGTACTACGGAGGTGACGCCATTAAGTTGAATTGATCCCTGACAGTCGAGCGTCGGGTTATTAAATGTACCAATGACGCCTCCCACTGCTCCCTCCTGTATATTCATTATTAGGTGAAATGTAGTGGCATCCTCTTTAATAAGGCCGCTCCATGAACCAAGATCGCGTGAGGGAATGCTTCCCCGATTAGAGGTCGGAGATGCTGGTGAGGAACTAGAGGGGGCGACAGTTGAGCTGCTTAAAGCTGGCCTAGACCCACCTAGTGCAGCTAGCGAAGCGAGAGTGCCTAGGACTCCTACCGGCAGCGCGAGAACAGTTGCCCACTGCGCCCAACGATCTTGTGCCGCTCGAATACTCGATTGCGTGGCTGATCTGCGCAGTCACCTGCGGCCGGGAGGCGCTGATGGTTGGCTGGCCGGGTGCCGTTCAAGATCATCTACTTGATAGTCCGCCTCGTAGCCGCCCTCGCCGTCTTGGTGCTCCGCAGGGACCTAGCCAAGGAGGCTGAACTGCTGGTGCTCCGGCACGAGAACGCGGTGCTGCGTCGGCACGCCGGGCGGATACGGTACGAGCCCGCCGACCGGGTGTGGTTTACCGCGCTAACGCGGCTGATACCCCGCGAGCGCTGGACCGGGGTCTTTCCCGTGACGCCAGCGACGCTGCTGGCCTGGCACCGCAGGCTGGCTGCGAGAAAGTACGACACGAGCAGGCGGCGCAAGCCCGGCCGCCCGCCAGCAATCCGCAGCATCGCCCGCCTTGTCGTTCGCCTGGCGAAAGAGAATCCGCTGTGGGGCTACCGCCGGATCCACGGCGAGCTGATCAAGCTCGGCGTCACGATTGCTCCGTCCACCGTCTATGAGATCCTGCGAGCTGCGGGCATCGGCCCGGCGCCGCGCCGCGCGGGCCCGACCTGGCGGCAGTTCCTGAACGGCCAGGCCACCGGGATCCTCGCAGTCGACTTCCTGCACGTCGACACCGTGCTGCTGAAACGGCTGTACCTCCTGGTGTTCATCGAGCACGGCACCCGCCGGATGCACCTCGGCGGCGTCACCGCGAACCCCACCGGCGAATGGACAGTGCAGCAGGCCCGCAACCTCGCCCTCAACCTCGGCGAGCGGTTCGAGAACTTCCGGTTCCTGATCCGCGACCGCGGATCAAACTTCACCCAATCCTTCGACGCCGTCTTCCAGGCAAACGGCACCAGGATCCTGCAGACCGCTGTCCAGGCTCCCCGGATGAACGCGACCTGCGAACGCCTCCTCGGTACCCTGCGCCGCGAGCTCCTCGACCGCATGCTGATCCTCAGTGAGGCGCATCTGCGCGCCGTCCTGATCGAGTACCAGGTCCACTACAACACGGCCCGGCCGCATCAGGGTATCGCCCAGCGGGTTCCCGGCTATGGGTGCGAAGTTCCAAGCGTCACAGCGGTCAACCTCGATGTTCAGCGAATCCGCCGAAAATCCATACTGAACGGGCTGATCAACGAATACAGCCGAGCCGCCTGACGCCACGACGAAACCGCAGGCCAGCAGCTGGATTCTATTTTCGAGCGGGACAGGACCGAGGTCACCGACCGGATGCTGATCTTCGGCGAACGCCACCTGCGGCGCGTCCTAGCCCAGTACGAGGCCCACTACAACGGCCGACGACCCCATCGCGGCCGCCAGCTCCATCCACCCGTACCCGATCACCCTGTCGCTGACCTCTCCCAGGTGCGGGTCAAGCGCCGACCCGTCCTCGGCGGCCTCCTCAACGAGTATGAGCGGGCCGCGTAGAAGCCCAGGTCACCACAGTGGCCGAGTTCTGGAACCCCACAGGCCGCCGGGACAGCCGCCGTGGTCCTGTTCGTGCAGCACCCGTCTCATGCCAGCCTGAGCGCACATACCGCGAGGCGGTCCAACACGGTGTCACCGTCCGCTAAATCCTCGGCCGCCTCATCGTCTTCGCAGGCCCCGGCGCAGCCCCCGGAGCAGCAGGCCGCAGCCAGCCTCGCGGCGCTCCTGGCCCAGAGCGTC
>JBEKCN010000329.1:0-5297 GCA_050014855.1 Streptosporangiaceae bacterium
TACCCTCCGGACCGCGCCCCGTTCCCGCGCGAGAATCGCGAGAATGCTGCCTCTTCCCGCGAGGACGCCGGCTTCCCGCCCGCCGTGTCCACGGCGCCGCCCGGCAGCTTCGGCTATCCGCGCGGCGCGGCCTCTTCCCGCGAGGACGCCGGCTTCCCGCCCGCCGTGTCCACGGCGCCGCCCGGCAGCTTCGGCTATCCGCGCGGCGCGGCCCCGTCCGCGCGAAGCGCCGGCCCGCCGCCGGAAGGCTCCGCGTATCCCCGCCCGGGCACTCCTCCGCCCTTCCGCCGCGGCGAGGCCGGCGCACCGCCGGTCCGGCGCGAGCCGTTCCCCCGCGAGGACGGCGGCCTACCTTTCCCTCCGTACGACGCGGCGGCACCGCCCTTCGCCCGGGATAGGCCGCCGGCACCGCCCCCGGCTTCCCCGACCAAGGACCTCGCCCTGCCGCCCGGGTACCCGGCGGCCGTGCGGCCGCCCGCCGGCGCCGCGCCGGTGGTGGCTCCGGCACCGCCGGGCACCGAAACGGCCCAGTTCACGGCGGATGACTTCGCGCAAAGCTGGATGAACGACGTGGGCTTCAGCCCGCAGTGGGAGCCGTCAGCTTCCTCGCCGGCCGCCGATGCCGGACCGGCCACCAGTGCCCCCGAGCGTCACCGGCGGCTGCTGGCCGCAGGCCTGTTCGCGTTGGTGGCCGCCGTGATCGTCGTGCCCGCCTTGCTGATCGCGCACTCCTTCCACGGCCTCATGGGCGGCGCGTCGGCCGCGGCGCGGCCCACCGCGAAGCAGCCGGCGCCGGGTCCCAGCGCCGCGGCGCCCTCACAGCGGGCCGCAGCGGCCCGCCTGGCCGCGCTCCTGGCCCAGACCGCCGCCGACCGCAGCGCAATCGTCGGCGCGGTCGGGGCGGTCGAGGACTGCACCGCGGCCCTGGGCCAGGCCCCCCAGATCTTCCAGAATTCCGCCGCTTCACGTGAGCGCCTACTTCAGCAGCTCGCGACCCTGCCCGGGCGCTCCGCACTGCCGGCGACCATACTGCAGGCACTGACCGGGGCGTGGCAGGCGTCGGCCGCGGTGGATACGGACCTGGGCAAATGGGCACAGGACGAGGCGGCCAAGGGCTGCAAGCCACACGATCATGGCGACGCCAGCTATCAGGCGTCCAACGCGCCAGACATACAGGCCACGAACGACAAGGCGGCCTTCGTCAGCGGGTGGGACGCGATCGCCGCGAAGTACGGCCTGACCCGGTATCAGACCAGCCAACTGTGACCAGCCCCGCACACCGGGCCGTCAGCGCATGCCCCGCCAGACCATGGCGGACAGCTGGCTGATCGTATCGATGCCGTACTGCTCATCGGGGTTTCCCGTGGTCAGTACGGCCATCAGGTAGTCGCGTCCACTGCCCGAGATCCACCCGATGCTGTTGATCTGCCAGTCGGTGCCCGCGCCGTTCAGCGGCAGCCACCCGTCCTTCAGGGCCACTGTGGCCTGTTGCGGGACGCCGCCGGACACTCCCCAGCGCTGGGACGGCGCGACGTTCTCCATCAGCTGCAGGGCGTCCTTGCGCTGGGCATCGGTCAGCAGCGTGCTGGGCTCGATGAGCTCACGGAGCAGCACGATCTGGTCGGCTGGAGTGGTCGTGGTCAAACCCCATCCCGGCCAGCCGAATCCAGGGCACACCACACAGGAGGAGGGCGCGGTGTCGGTCAGGCCGGCCGCCGTGTTGAACGACTGGATGGGCCCCGGGCCGCCCACGGCGTTCCAGAGGCTCGTGGCGGCATCGTTGTCGCTGTCCTCCATCATCTCTTGAGCGAGCGACTGGTCCGCGGGCGGCAGCCCGGTCGGGCCGTCCCCTTCCTGGGCGAACAGCGTCTCCAGGATGTCGAGTTTCACGATGCTGGCTTCCGCCTGCGGACGCTGCGTCCCGAGGGTCCAGGTCTGCCCGCTGCCGACGTCGTAGACGGCGGCCACGGCGGTGCCGCTGCGAGAGGTGACGTAGGAGGAGGCGGCGGCGCCGAGCGGATCGGCGGGCCGGGGCGACGGTGACGGCGACACAGTGGCGCGCGGCTTTCCCGCCGCCACCGGCGTGCTCTGGCCCGAAGTAGCGCGCTGGTAAGGCTGCGCCGATGAACGAGCCGCCGCAGGGCTGCTGTGGCCGGCTCCCTGCGGCGCGGAAACCGCGGAGTCACAGCCCAGGACCGCCGCCAGCAGCATGGCCGCCAGCGCGCCGTAGGCCCCCAGCGGGCGCAGGGCGGTGAGCCGCCGGACGGGCGTCCCCTTCACCTGCCAGCCTCCCCGTGCGGGACCGTGTGCGTCAGCGTCCGCACGCTGCCCCCCGCGCCGCAGCATGCACCAGAACCTTATTGGGTCGCACAGCAGAGAGTGCGCGAGATTACACCGGGGTGTGGCCACACCATTGGACGATCGACTTAGGTATGCCTTACCTTAGTGCGAGTGACTTGGGCTGATGCTGTCCCGAATTTCCTGATCGGGTTGCGTGAAGGGCTGGAAGCTGGACTTGTCGTCAGCATCCTGCTGGCGGCGCTGCGTAAGACCGCGGCGCCGGAAACCGCGAATCACCGGGTGTCGTCGGCTCCCGTGTGGCTTGGTGTGCTGGGCGCGGTGATGGTCGCCGGCAGCTTCGCGGCCGTGCTGACCTTCTCGACCAGCGTGCTGTCCAGCCGGGCGCAGGAGGCGGTGGGCGGGCTGCTGAGTGTGCTCGCGGTCGGCCTGGTCACCGGCATGGTTTTCTGGATGCGCCGGACCGCGGCCAGCCTGTCCGCCCAGCTGCGCGGGGAGGTGCAGCGGGCGGTGGCCATGGGCGCCGGTGCGCTGACGATCACGGCCTTCCTCGCGGTCGGCCGTGAGGGCCTGGAGACGACGCTGTTCCTGTGGACGGCCGTCCGCGCGTCGGGATCGACGGCCGCCCCCCTCATGGGCGCCGCGCTCGGCCTGGCCGCCGCGGTGGTCCTGTGCTGGCTGCTGTACCGGCGGGCCGTCCGGCTCAATGTCGGAGTGTTCTTCAACCGGACCGCGATCGCGCTCATCGTCATCGCGGCCGGCGTGCTGTCCTACGGTCTGGGTGACCTGCAGGACGCGGGGCTCCTTCCGGGCCAGCGCTGGATCGCGTTTGACCTGACCGCGCACGTGGATCCGAACTCGTGGTGGGTGTCGATCGTGACCGGTGCCACCGAGCTGGCCACGAAGATGACCGTGCTGCAGGTGGTGGCGTGGCTCGCCTACCTGGCCGTGGTCATACCCACATTCGTGCACGCCGGCCGGACCGCAGCCGCCGCCCGGGCCGCCGCGGCCGGCGCCAGCGCCGCACCCGCGGTCGCGACGGCCACCCCGTCGGCGACGTCGGCCGCCGGCGAGGCGGTCCAGTCCGCCGCCGGTTCGGCAGCGGCCGGTTCACCGGCGAGCGAGCCCGCCGCCACCAGGCCCGCGCGGCAGCCTGAACCGGTCCCGCGCCGCTGGGAACGGCTGGCCGGCCGGCGGCCGTGGGCCGTGGCCGGGGTACTGGTCGTGGCCCCGGCGGTGGCGGCGGCCGCGGCGATCGTCGCCCTTCCCGCGGCCAGCGCCTCAGCCACCACGGCCGTCACGGTGACCGGTACCGGATGCGCGAAGGACTGGTCGGCCGCGACCACGGGACCGCAGACGTTCACGGTGGCCAACCAGTCCAGTAAGGCCGGCGAGGTCAACCTGGACAACGCCGCCGGCGCGGTGGTCGCCGAGATCGAGACGCTCGGGCCGGCCACGACGGCGGGCATGACGGCGACGCTTGGCCCCGGCTCATACACGTTCCGCTGCTACCTGTCCGGGCTGGCCGCCACCACCTCGGCGACGGTCCAGGTGACCGGGAAGGCGGCCGGGGGGACGCC
Source organism: Streptosporangiaceae bacterium (assembly GCA_050014855.1). Taxonomy (GTDB): domain Bacteria; phylum Actinomycetota; class Actinomycetes; order Streptosporangiales; family Streptosporangiaceae; genus Bog-532. Next base: position 3,879 of record JBEKCN010000329.1, read on the forward strand.
GGCCGCGATCAAGCCGGTCACCGTCCAGGAGCTGACCGGCCCGAACCAGAAGTACCAGGCGTACGCGGCCGGCGAGCTCCGCGCTCTCGCCAGCGCCGTCGCGCGCATCAAGACGGACCTGCAACACGGGAGCCTCGGCGCGGCGAAGACCGACTGGCTGGCCGCGCAGCTCGGCTGGGAGAAGGTCGGCGCGTCCTACGACAGCTTCGGTGACGACGGGACCGCGGTGGACGGCCTGCCCGATGGGCTGGTCAACGGGGTCAGCGACAAGGATTTCACCGGGCTGCACCGGCTCGAATACGGCCTCTGGCACGGCCAGAGCGCAGCATCGCTGGTGCCGGTGGTGAACGTGCTAGCGCGCGACGTGGCCACCGTGCAGAAGAACCTGACCTCCGATGACCTCACAGGCGACCCGACCAACCTGCCGATCCGGGTGCACGAAATCCTGGAGGACGCGCTGCGTGATCACCTGTCCGGGATCGACGACCAGGGCAGCGGTGACGCCTACCCGGAGACCTACGCCGACTCTCAGGTGACCCGGGTCGTGCTGAGTGAGCTGGCCCCGCTCATCACCGCGCGAGCCCCCAAGCTGCTGCCGACCGCCCAGGCCCAGCTGAGCTCCCTGCAGACGGCGCTGCTGGCCACCCGGGTCCATGCGCAGTGGACCTCGCTCAGCTCGGCGTCCCTGGCCATGCGCCAGCAGGTCGACGGGGCCATCGGGGCCCTGCTCGAAACGCTCTCGTCCGTGCCTGACCTGCTTGAGGTCCCGCCCACCCACTGATCTGCCCGCCGACCGCCCGCCGATCCGCCCGGCAACGCACACCGTTAGGAGACCCTCCCGGCATGAGCGTCAGCCGCCGTAGCTTCCTCAAGGGCGCCGCCGCGGGTTCCGCGGGCACCGCATTGGCCGGTGGGGTGCTGATCGGCGGGGCCCGGGTGGACGCCGCCACGACGCAGGCCCCCGCGGAAGTGAGCTCCTACCCGTTCCATGGGATCCACCAGGCCGGGGTGCTGACCCCGGGGCCGGCCGCCAAGCAGTCGTTCTCCTGCTTCGCCGCCTTCGACTCCATCGCCGCGAGCAAGTCCGACCTGGCCGAGCTGATGCGCGTCGTCACCGAGCGGTCGCGCTTCCTCAGCTCCGGCGGCACCCCACCGGACCTGGGCATCGGCCAGCCGCCGTCGGACAGTGACGTCCTCGGGCCCAGCGTCCCCGCCGACGGCCTGACGGTCACGGCTTCGGTGGGATCGAGCCTGTTCGACGACCGCTACGGGCTGGCCAGCCAGCGGCCCCGGAAGCTCACTCCCATGCGGGCGTTCCCCAACGACTCACCGGAACCCGCCTGGCTGCACGGCGACCTGCTGCTCCAGCTGTGTGCGAACCACCCGGACACCATCCATCACACGATCCGGGACATCACG
>JBEKCN010000330.1:0-5292 GCA_050014855.1 Streptosporangiaceae bacterium
CATCTGCGGCCAGTAGCCGGGCAGTCCCACGTCGATGAATGTATAGGCGCCCGCGTCTTCGACCGCGTAGCAGCCCAGGAACGTCGTACCGATCCGGAAGACTCCCGGGACGATCTCCTGGACCCAGGGCTGCCCGAGCCTGCCTGGCTGCGCGCTTCCGGTGGTGTTCACTGAGGTTCCTTTCCTGGTGTGCCCGGCTGGCTCGGTTGTCATCTTCCACTCTGTCCTGCTCTGCCATCGGTGGCTTGGTCGCGAGGTTTGCGGCCAGGAAACGGTCGATCTCCCTGGCTGCGGCAGCCGGGCGTTCGGCGTGCGGCCAGTGGGTGGACTGCCTGATCTCGGTCAGCGTCGAGCTGGCCGGGTCGAACCGCGGCGCGATCGCGGAAGCGACGACCTCCGCCGTGATCAGCGCGTCGCCGGTCCCGGACAGGATCAGTACGGGCCCGGTGAACCCAGCCGTCGCGGTCACGGCGGAACACGATGTCGGTGCCCGGGATGTTTGCCGTGGTGGCCATGGCGTCTCCTGTCTGTCAAGCGGATTCGGTTCCGGACGCGGGCGGCAGAGCATTGTTCACGCCGAGGAGGTCGCCCGTCGGCGAACCCTGGCCCGCGAGACGGCCGCTCATTAGAACCTAATCATAACATTTTTACTTCTGTCAATATTCGATGCGTCTTAGGGCTGTCGACTAGCTGTGAACTGGTATTTCATGCCCCAGCGATGACGGCGGGGCTGATCTTCCCCTAAGATGGTTCACGTTTCAAAAGAAGTAAAATAGAATGACCTACGTCATGTCTGTTGTCGTCTCTCGCAAGGAGTCCACGTGCGTGCCGTCCAGATCACCGAGTTCGGAAGACCAGAGGACGTCGTGCGCGTCGTCGATGTCCAGGAGCCGCCCTCGCCTGGTCCTTCGCAGGTCAAGGTCGCTGTCGAGTACTCGCCGCTGAACAAGCACGACCTTCTGCTTGTCAGCGGCGCGCTCCTGCGGCCGCCGCTCCCGCTGTTCCCCAGCAACGAGGGCTTCGCCCGGATCGTCGAGGTAGGCCAGGGCGTCGGCACGGTCGCAGTGGGCGACCTGGTGGTCGTCCCGCTGTTCGCCGGAGCCTGGCGCGAGCGGCTGCTGCTGCCCGCCGAGGGGCTGTTCCGGCTGCCGGAAGGGAGCACCGAGCAGTTCTCGATGCTCGGCAGCAACCCGCCCACGGCCGGCCTGATCCTCAGCGAGTACGCCGACCTGGAGCGCGGCGACTGGATCGTGCAGAACGCCGCGAACTCTGGCGTCGGGCGTTCCCTGATCGCCCTGGCGAAAGCGCGCGGATTCCGGACCATCAACCTCGCCCGGAACGAGTCCGTCTTCGCTGGCCTGACCGCGTCCGGTGCCGACATCGTCCTCCTCGACGATGAGACAGCGGCCGAAGAGGCCCGGAAGGAGATCGGCGACGCCCGGGTCGCGCTCGCCGTCGACTCGGTGGGCGGCGCCAGCGCCGCCCGCCTGCTCGACTTCCTGTCCGACGGCGGCTCGCTCGTTACGTACGCCTCGGCGACCGGGGAGCCGATGCCCCTCAGCGAACTCACGCTGATCATCAAGCGCGCTACGGTCCGCGGCTTCTTCGCCGGCCATTACGATTATGCGACACAGGTGCTGCCCGTCATCCGTGAGGCCGCGCCCCTGGTCGCGAACGGAGCCCTGGTCGTCCCGGTTGCCGCCGTATTCGACCTCGAAGACATCCGTGCCGCCATCCGGCAACTCGGCCGCGGCGGGAAGATCCTGCTCAAGGTGGCCCGATGAAGATCGCGATTCTCGACGACTACCAGGATGTCGCGTCGAGCCTGGCTGACTGGGGCTCGCTCGCCGCCGAGGTGGTCGTCTTCACAAAGGCGTTCGGCGACGCTGACGAGGCGGTCCGCAGCCTCGCCGGGTTCGACGTGCTCGTGGCCATGCGGGAGCGGACGCGATTCCCGGCCGAGGTCCTGGAACGGCTGACCGGCCTCCGGCTCCTGGTGAGTACCGGCCCGGCTAACGGTGCGATCGATGTTGCGGCCGCACGCAAGCATGGCATCACGGTGTGCGGGACCGGTTACGAGTCCCACCCCACCATCGAGCACACGTGGGCACTGATCCTCGGTGCTGCGAGGAATCTGCCCGCCGAGGCAGAGTCCATGCGCAGCGGCGGCTGGCAGGTGTCGGTCGGCGAGGGACTGTACGGCAAGACTCTCGGCGTCCTGGGCCTGGGCCGGGTCGGCGCTGGAGTGGCGCGGGTGGGGCAGGCATTCGGGATGAGCACCATCGCGTGGAGCCAGAACCTGACGCCTGAGACGGCCGCTGGGCACGGGGTGCGAGCGGTAACGAAAGCGCGGTTGTTCACCGAGAGCGACGTGCTGTCGATCCACGTGGTGCTGAGCGAACGCACCCGCGGGCTGGTTGCCGCGGCGGAGCTACGGTCGATGAAGCCCACGGCGGTCCTGGTCAACACCTCGCGCGGACCGGTCGTCGATGAGGCCGCCCTGATCGACGTCCTGCGTGCGGGCCGGATCCGAGGGGCCGCGCTCGACGTCTTCGACACCGAGCCGCTGCCCGCCGACCACCGGCTGCGGTCGCTGCCCAATGCGCTGCTGACAGGGCACGTCGGATACGTGACCCGCGACTTGTACACGATCTTCTACCAGGACGCCGTCGAGGACATCGCCGCATTCCAGGCCGGGTTTCCCATCCGGTTGATGAACTAGGCCGCCGGCACGAATATCAACATAAGCATACACCTTATGTTTGCGTCACAACGTCGTGTCGCATACGCTGGCCCTCATGCCCGATCCTGCCTCTGAGCGCTATGCAGCGGCCCTGGCGCCCGTGTCGCTGAGGCGTGTGCAGTCGTTCCTGAATACCCGCTCCACCGGTCGCCCGCCCGAAGCTGACCTCCTGGCGGGTCCCGCGTCGGCGAACAGCTGGCTGCGTACCCTTGACTGGCCCGCCAGACCCCGGCTGACTACCGACGACCTGCCCCCGCTGTACGAGCTGCGCGAAGCCCTCCAGGCCCAGCTGGAATCCGCCCGGGCGGCGGCAGAGCCGCGGTCTCAGCCGGACCTGGCGGACGTCCTGGACAAACTCAGCTGGAAGATGACGCTCGACGAGGGGCGGCTCACTCTCTCGGCTGAGGGCGACGGCTGGCGCCAGGTCGCCGGCACCTTGCTCAGCGACATCCTGCTCGCCCAGCAGCATGAGCTGTGGCCCCGCCTCAAAGCGTGCCGGAATACCCCGTGCTCGGTGGTCTTCTACGACAGCTCGAAGAACCAGTCCCGCGTCTGGCACAACACGTCGGACTGCGGCAACCTGGTCAACCTTCGCGCGGCCCGGGCTCGCCAGCGCGAGCATGCCTCGTAACGTGCTCAGTGGTAATCGTGCTCAGCGCTGCCCGGCGCTGACCGTGGCGGCGAACGCTGCAGCAGGCCGGGGTCGGACTGATCTGAAGCGGCGAGGGTGTGTCGAGCGACTGCGCGATGGTGACCTGGGCGAGGGCCGCGTTCGCTGCGGCCTCCGCGGCCTGGTATGCGCTGGTCAGCGTAGGGCCGATGCTCCGGCCGATCGGGCACGCCGGGAGCGGGGGCGTGGCGTGCAGCGCGAACAGCGGCTCGCCGCCGAGTGCGGTGCGCACGTCGAGCAGGGTGATCTGCTCAGCGGCCCGGGCCAGCGACCAGCCCGCGGGCGTGCCGCGGCGCGAGCTGACGAGGCCCGCGTCCCGCAGCGCGCCCAGCAGGCGCCGGATGACGACCGGGTTGGTCTGCACGGCCTCCGAGGTCGCCGGTCCGCCCCCCAGGCGCGCGTGCAGCTCGATCCATTCCAGTGCGTGCACCGCGATGGTCAGCCTGCTGTTGGCGCTCACCGGCGTGTTCCTCCGTTCTGACACGGGCCGACGGGTCCGTGCTAACGCGGACTTCCGCGCCGCTACTTCGGCCCCGTTATACCTGGACTGGATCTTGTTGCTACCTGGGGTTTTACTAGGCCTTAGGTCGTTCTTCCAGGGGCGATATCGGCGACGGACTTGGCGTGTATGAGGATCATTACCTGTGAGCGGCCCTGGTGGGCATGAGCGAAATGACCGGTTCGAATCAGCCCAGATGACAGCAAGCGGGCTCGGGAAGGGCCTTATCGGGCATTGCCCGCAAAGACGGTCCTCCGGCAGATCAGCGGGATGACCGCCGTATCGGCCCCACGGCCAAGCTGGGCGTTGCTGGCGGAGGTGCGAGCGCCGCTTGGGAATCGCTCGATCCGAGGGTCAGACAACCGGTGCGGAAACCCGCGCTAAGCAGCTTTGAAGAGCTTGGCCGCGCCCCAGAGCGATCCGGGGTTCGCGCCCCGTGGGTGCTTGCTCAGCACGCTCTCGTACAGCTCCGTCGCGGTGCTGGCCTGTGCCTCGGCGTCGTTGAAGTCGGTCAGGTAGCGGATCGACTCGTCGATGTTGACCGGGGCGTCGTCGTAGCCGGGCTGCTTGTGGCCAGCCACGACATACATCGGGTCGAGGTCCTTCAGCCGGGCGAGGGAGGCGATCCACGCCTGACGCGAGGCCGTCGTGGTCTCCGCGAGGTACATGTGCGTGTGGCTGTAGGCCACGTCGCCCGCCACGATCAGCCGCAGGTCCGGGCACCACAGCACCGTCGTGCCCGTGGTGTCGGTGTCCCCCGCCTCGATGACGCGCAGCTCGTGCTCTTCGACCTGGATGGTGTCGCCGACCAGTTCGGCGGGAATCACCGGCTGCGGGATCTGGCCGGGGAACAGCCGGCCCCAGAATCCGTCCCGCTTCTCATCGCTGGCCTGGCGGCGTGCCCTGGCGACCGTTCCGGCAGTCGCCACCGCCTGTGCGCCCGGGAAGGCCCGCAGCAGCTGCCCGATGCCGAAAATGTGGTCGACGGTGCTGGCCGGCTAGCCGCGGCTGGAGAATCACCCAGTTCAAGGAGCCAGCACGATGATCGTCCACCACGCAGGCGCCGGCCGCGAGTACGAGCGAGGCGGCGCGGGAGCAGGCAGCCGATCGGTCACCGCAACCGCCTTCCGGCGGCTGGGGGCCCAGTCCTGGGAGCAGCGCGCCGAGGCGGAGCTCAGAGCGTGCGGGGTGGCCATCACTAGCGCGCCCGGCGGACGCGATGCCTAGCGGAGCTGACTCCCCAGCAGCGCCAGATCGGCCGGCTGGCCAGCTACGGCCTGACCAACCGCGAGATCGGCGACCGGCTCTTCCTCTCCCCGCGCACAGTCAGCTCGCACCTGTACCGGTCCTATCCCAAGCTCGGGTCGTCGACCGGCACCA
>JBEKCN010000331.1:0-5286 GCA_050014855.1 Streptosporangiaceae bacterium
CAGCGGCCGGCCCGCCACAGCAGCGCACCGGGCAGCAGGAGCAGCCCGAGCGGGAGCATGCCGATGCGCCCGCCGCCGTGCAGGGTGAAGCCGACGTGGTGGGCGGCCAGCCACAGCGTGATCGCGGTCCGCAGGACCCCGGGCAGGCCGTTGCCGAGGCCGGCGTGCGGGGCGGTGATCCAGCCGATCGCGGTCAGCGTGGTGAGCAGCGCGACCCCGGTGCCGGCCACGGCGCACGCGGCGATGGCCCCGGTCACCGCCAGCGGCCGGTGGTAGGCCCCGGCCGGGACGCTACTCCCGCCCGTGCCAGCGCCGTGCTCGCCGGCCGCCGCCGGGCCCGCGGAGCCCGGCGGGCCCGGCAGGCGGGCCTGGCCCGGGGCCTGCGCGGAAGCACTCACGGCCCCATCCTGGCAACGCCGGACAGTGAGCGCCGGGAGGCGCGCCGGGGCCGGGCCGGAGCCAGAATCGGGCGGAAAGGACTCAGACCCGGATCGCCACGGATGGCCCGGGCCGCGGGGCCGGGGATCCGGGCCGGGCAAAGCAGGCCCGGATCAGGGAAAGCAGCCCGTCAGGTGAGAATCATCCGGCCGCAGGGAGCGGGCCGGTCAGACGCGGCGGATGGCCTCGCGGGCCAGGACCGCCGTCCCGCTCGGGGTCCGGCCGACGCGGACGCCCGCCTTCTCCAGCGCTTCCTTCTTGGCCTGGGCGGTGCCGGCCGAGCCGGAGATGATGGCGCCCGCGTGCCCCATCGTCTTGCCCTCCGGCGCGGTAAAGCCGGCCACGTAGCCGACGACCGGCTTCGTGACGTGCTCCTCGATGTAGTCCGCGGCCCGCTCCTCGGCGTCGCCGCCGATCTCGCCGATCATCACGATCGCGTCGGTCTCCGGGTCCTCCTGGAACGCCTGGAGGCAGTCGATGTGCGTGGTGCCGATGATGGGGTCACCGCCGATGCCCACGGCCGTGGAGAAGCCGATGTCGCGCAGCTCGTACATCATCTGGTAGGTCAGCGTGCCGGACTTGGACACCAGGCCGATGCGGCCCTCGGAGGTGATGTCGGCCGGGATGATGCCCGCGTTGGACTTGCCGGGCGAGGCGACGCCGGGGCAGTTGGGGCCGACGATCCGGGTCGCGTTACCGGCGGCGCAGGCGTAGGCCCAGAACTGGGCCGAGTCGTGCACGGGAACGCCCTCGGTGATGACGATGGCCAGCGGAATCCGGGCGTCGATGGCCTCAATGACCGCATCCTTGGTCCCGCTCGCCGGCACGAAGATCACCGATACGTCCGCGCCGGTCTCCGTCATGGTGTCGGCCACGGTGCCGAACACCGGGATATCGCTGCCGTTGAGGCTGACCGTCTGCCCGGCCTTGCGCGGGTTGGTCCCGCCCACGACCCGGGTACCCGCGGCCAGCATCCGGGTACCGTGCTTGCGGCCCTCCGAGCCGGTGATCCCCTGGATCATGACCCGGCTCTGGGCGGTGAGGAAGATCGCCATCTCTATGCTCCTGCTCCGGCCGCGGCGGCCAGCTCGGCGGCCCGCCTGGCGGCGTCGTCCATGGTCCCTACCTGCTCCACCGAGCCGATCCCGGCTTCGTCGAGGATCGCCCGGCCCTCGGCCGCGTTGTTACCGTCCAGGCGCACGACGATCGGGTGATTGACCTTCTCGCCCCGGTCACCGAGCATGCCGATGGCCGAGACGATCCCGTTGGCCACCGCGTCGCAGGCGGTGATGCCGCCGAAGACGTTGACGAACACGCTGCGCACCGACGGGTCGGACAGCACGATCTCCAGCCCGTTCGTCATCACCTCCGCGGACGCCCCGCCGCCGATGTCCAGGAAGTTGGCCGGGCGGATTCCCCCGAACGCTTCCCCGGCGTAGGCCACCACGTCCAGCGTGGACATGACCAGGCCCGCACCGTTGCCGATGATGCCGACCTGGCCCTCGAGCTTGACGTAGTTCAGGTGCTTGGCCTTGGCCCGCGCCTCGATCGGGTCGGTGGTGCTCTGGTCGGCGAACTTCTCGAAGTCCCCGGCCTGGCGGAACGCGGCGTTGTCGTCGAGGGTGACCTTGCCGTCGAGGGCCAGCACGCGGCCGTCGGTGGACAGGATCATCGGGTTGACCTCGACCAGCGTCGCGTCCTCGTCGGTGAACACCGCCCAGAGCCGCCCGGCCAGCTGAGCCGCGCCCATCAGCGCCTCGCCGGGAAGCCGGCCCGCGCTGACGATCTCCCGGGCCTTTTCGTGGCTGACGCCGGTCAGGGGCGAGACCGGGATACGCGCGACCGCCTCCGGGCTGGTGTGCGCGACCTCCTCGATCTCCATGCCGCCCTGTACCGAGCAGATCGACAGGAACGTCCGGTGGGCCCGGTCGAGCAGGAAGGACAGGTAGTACTCCTGCGCGATGTCGCTGGCCTCCTCGACCAGGACCTTGTGCACGGTGTGGCCCTTGATGTCCATACCGAGAATCTGCTGGGCGATCTCGTAGGCGGCCTCCGGGCCATCGGCCAGCTTCACGCCGCCGGCCTTACCGCGCCCGCCGGCCTTCACCTGCGCCTTGATGACGACCTTGGGGCGGCCCGCCGCGGCGAACTCCGCCGCGATGTCGCGTGCCTCCTCGGCCGTATAGGCGACCTTCCCGCTTGGCACGGGAACGCCGTACTCGGCGAAGAGCTCCTTCGCCTGATGCTCGAACAGGTCCACGTCTGCCCGTCCTCGGTGTCCGCTGGGGGTTCGCTTGCAGGCGCAGCCCTCGGCGGGCTCGCCTGCTCGCAGCCTAGCCGTGATCAGGCGGCCCCGCGCGGGCCGGTCCCCGCCGGTTTTGTGAGCTGGCTCTCAGGGAAGGCCGGTCCGGCCGGGCCCCCGGAGGTCAGCCACGCCGGGCGGAGGCCGCGGCCAGGTCGGACTGGACCCAGTCCACGATGGCGGTAGTGGGCGTGCCTGGGGTGAAGATGCGGGCCACGCCCATCCGGGAGAGCTCGGCGATGTCCTCGACGGGAATGATCCCGCCGCCGAAGACCGTGATGTCGCCGGCGCCACGTTCCCCGAGGAGCTCGATGACCCGGGCGAACAGGGTCATGTGCGCGCCGGACAGAATGGACAGCCCGATCCCGTCCGCGTCCTCCTGGATGGCGGCCGCGACGATCTGCTCCGGTGTCTGGTGCAGCCCGGTGTAGATCACCTCGACCCCGGCGTCCCGCAGGGCGCGCGCAACGACCTTCGCTCCCCGGTCATGGCCGTCCAGGCCGGGCTTGGCGATAACGACACGGATACTGCCCATGACTGCATCTTGCCTCAGCAATGGCCGGTTGCCTCAGCAATGGCCGGCCCTTTTTTCGCCGGGGCCGGGCGCTCAGCCCGGGCGTTACGCGCTACAGCTTTTCCAGTGGCGCGTAGCGGAGCACCAGATGCTTGACGCCGTACTCGGCACCGAAATCAATCTTGGCCTCGGCCCGGTCGCCGGCACCGTCGACGGAGATCACCGTGCCGAGTCCGAACTTGTCGTGGGTGACCATGTCCCCGGGGCTGAGCGCCGGCACCTGCCGGTTGCCGGGTGAGTGCACGCCCGGCCGCTGCGCGGCGCGCTCCATCGCCGGGGCACTGGCCGCTCCTTCGTCCCGCCGCCAGTCCATGAGCTGCGCGGGGATCTCGCCGAGGAAGCGCGACTGCCGGTGGAAGGAGGGACGCCCCCACCACATCCGGGCCACCGCCCGGGTGAGGTAGAGCCGCCGCATGGCCCGGGTGATCCCGACGTAGGCCAGCCGCCGCTCCTCCTCCAGTTCCTTCTCGTCGGTGGCAGACCGCTGGTGCGGGAAGACGTCCTCCTCCATGCCGGTGAGGAACACCACCGGGAACTCCAGGCCCTTGGCCGTGTGCAGGGTCATCAGGGTGACCATGCCGCCGTGCTGGGCACCGTCGGGAATCTGATCCGCGTCGGCGACCAGCGACACCTGCTCCAGGAAGCCGTCCAGCGTGCCTTCCTCGCTCTGGCCGTCGTACTCGCGGGCCACCGACACCAGCTCCTGCAGGTTCTCCACCCGGCTGGCGTCCTGCAGGTCGTTCGACTCCTCCAGGGCAGCCTGGTAACCGGACCGGTCGAGGACCGCCTCGGCCAGCTCGGCCACCGGATGGCTGGCGGCCATCTCCCGCAGCTCGCTGACGAGCGCATTGAACCGCTCGATGGCCTGCGCGGACCGCGCGGCCAGGCCCGGCACATCCTGCGGCCGGGCCAGGGCTTCGGCGAACGTGATCCGCTGCCGCGCCGCGTAGGCCGCCACGTAGTCCTCGGCCCGCTCTCCGATGCCCCGCTTGGGCACGTTGAGGATCCGGCGCAGCGACACCTCGTCGGCCGGGTTGGCGATCAGCCGCAGGTAGGCGAGCAGGTCACGGACCTCGCGGCGCTCGTAGAAGCGGACCCCGCCGATCACCTTGTACGGCAGGCCGACCCGGATGAAGACTTCCTCGAACACACGCGACTGCGCGTTGGTCCGGTAGAAGACGGCCACGTCGCCGGGCGCCGCCTCCCCCGCGTCGGTGAGCCGGTCCACCTCTTCGGCCACGAACGCGGCCTCGTCGTGCTCGCTGTCGGCCACGTACCCGGTGATCAGCGGCCCGGCGCCCTGCTCGGACCACAGGTTCTTCGGCTTGCGGCTCGCGTTGCGCGACACGACCGCGTTCGCCGCGGAAAGGATGTTCTGCGTGGAGCGGTAGTTCTGCTCCAGCACGATCACCTTGGCGTCGGGAAAGTCCTGCTCGAACTCGACGATGTTCCTGATGGTGGCGCCGCGGAAGGCGTAGATCGACTGATCGGCGTCCCCCACGACGCACAGCTCGGAGGGCGGATCGCCGTGGTCGGTGACCCCGGCCGGGCTCGCATGCGCGCCGGCGCGGGCGCCGACCAGCTCGCGGATCAGGACGTACTGCGCGTGGTTGGTGTCCTGGTACTCGTCCACCAGTACGTGCCGGAACTGGTGCCGGTAGCTGGCCGCGACGTCCGGGAAGGCCTGAAATAGGCAGACCGTCACCATGATCAGGTCGTCGAAGTCCATCGCGCCCGCCGCCATGAGCCGGCGCTGGTACTCGGCGTAGGCCTCGGCCAGCACCTTGGCTCGGTGCGTCTGGGCCCGGGCGGTGAAGGTCTCGTAGTCGACCAGCTCGTTCTTGAGGTTGGAGACCTGGGCGTGCAGCGCTTTGGGCGGGTACTGCTTGGCGTCGAGGTCCAGCTCCCGGCAGACCAGGGCCATCAGCCGCTGTGAGTCGGCCTGGTCGTAAATGGTGAAGGAGGAGGGGTA
>JBEKCN010000332.1:0-5257 GCA_050014855.1 Streptosporangiaceae bacterium
TGCCGCCCCGCCAGAGGTGGCAGATGGCCAGCGCCAGCGCGTCGGCCGCGTCGGCGGGCCGGGGCGGGTCGGCCAGCCGCAGCAGCCGCACCACCATGGCGGTCACCTGCTGCTTGTCCGCGCGGCCGTTGCCGGTAACGGCCGCCTTGACCTCGCTGGGCGTGTGCAGGGCGACCGGCAGGCCGCGCCGGGCCGCGCACACGATGGCCACCGCGCCAGCCTGCGCCGTGCCCATCACCGTGCGCACGTTCCGCTGGCTGAACACGCGCTCCACGGCGACCGCGTCCGGCCGGTGCGCGGTCAGCCAGGCCTCGAACTGCTCTTCCAGGGCCAGCAGGCGCAGGCCGACGTCATCGTCCGCGGGGGTGCGGGCCACGCCGACCTCGATCAGGCTGAGCGCCCGGCCCGGAGCGCCCTCGATGACGCCGAGCCCACAGCGGGTGAGGCCGGGGTCGACGCCGAGCACGCGCCGGGGGCGCTCGGCGTGGGCCTGCGCCATGCTCACCCCCGCGATCGGTACGGCCGAACAGATGTTCGGCTCCGAACTTACCGTCTCCCCGCGGGCGGCGCCCTGAAGTCCGGCGGCGTGTCGGGGCTCAGAACGAGCCGGGCATGGACTCAGAACGAGTCGAGCATGAACGCTGGCGGCCCGAAGGCCCCGTCGAGCTCGCTGTCGGCCACCGGGTTGCCGCCGGCGGCCAGGCCCGCCTTCCGCAGGGCGGCCATCGGCGTGCCCGCGTACAGCGCGGCGAGCCCGCGCACACCGATGGTAAGCGGCCGGGTCGCTTCGGGGCTGTGCGTCAGGTACCCGCGGCCTCCGGTCACGGACAGCTCCCACAGCCCGGCGTTGGCCCCGAGCGTGTCGTCCTTGACGTACAGCGGCACGGTGAGCTGCGCCGAGGCCGGGAAACCGCGGGCGGCGACGGCCGCGGGCACGTCCACCAGCCGGAGCATCCACAGTTCGCGCTCGCTGAGGCTGACGTCCGGCTCCCGGGTCAGCCAGTAGAGCGGGTCGGCGGGGCCGATCCGCCCCCGGACGCTGCTGGCGATCGAGGAGTGTGACGCGACGATGGACCACAGCGCGCGGGTGGTCCGGTCGGAGAGGGCGAGGGCCAGCTGGACGAAGATCTCGCTGTGGCCGCCCCGCCAGTGGTAAGCAAGGAAGCCGTCGGGGGCCAGGTAGGCGAAGAGCTCCGGGTCGGCGAGCCAGAGGGCGATGGCGCCGAGGTCGCGGGTGGTAGGCCCGCAGTCTCTGGCCTGCTCGTGGGCCCGGCCGATGACGGCGAGCACTTCCTCGGCGTCGTCCGGGCCGGCCCGGCGCACCGGGGCGGGGCGCTCGGCCGGGGCCGGCTCGTCACCCGGCGGGGCGGGCGATCTGCCGATGACATCGGGGGTGGTGAACGTGTGCAGCGAGCGCGCGGGGACGGTGGCGTGATAGTGGCCGCCCGCCAGCTCCCAGCCCAGCGACCGGTAGATCGGCGTTGTCGCCGGGTACAGCGTCGACAGCGGGTAGCCGCGGTCGGCGATGGCCTGCAGCGTGGCGGTCATCAGGACGCGGCCGACCCCCTGGCCGCGGTGCTCGGGGGCGACCATGACGGCCGCGACCGCGGCCATGGGCAGGGAGCGCCCGTGCCACCACTGGCGCATGTCGTGGTACCGGGCGGACGCGACGAGCTGGCTGCCCTGGAAGGCGGCGAAGATCCGGCGCCCGTCGATCGCCGCCTCGAGCTGAGCCTGCCGGGCCGCGCGCCGGTTCGCCGAGTCGGCGGGCCCGGGGCCCGGGCCGAATGCCCGCCGGGCGAGGTCGAAAAGCGCGTCCAGGTCATCGCCGGAAGTGAGCTCCCGGATCTCCGTGCCGCCCCGGGCGGTCAGATGCGTCGCCACAGGAAGCAACGCTACGGCCTGCGCGTCCCGGGCCCGTCAGAAACCCGGGAAGACGGGCAGGCCGGGAAGGCGAGCAGGCGGGCAGGCCGGGAAGACGGGAAGACGGGCAGGCGGGAAGACGGGCAGACGGGAAGACGGGCAGGCCTCAGCCGAGCTTCTCCATGACGTCGTCGGACACGGAGTAGTTGGCGTACACGTCCTGCACGTCGTCGGAGTCCTCGAGGGCGTCGATGACCCGGAACACGCGCCTGGCCTGCTCCTCGTCGATCGAGACCTCCATGGTCGGCACGAACGCGATGTCGGCGGACTCATAGTCGATGCCCGCGTCCTGCAGCGCGCTGCGCACCGCCACCACGTCACCGGACTCGCTGGTCACTTCGAAGGAGTCACCGAGGTCGTTGACCTCCTCGGCGCCCGCTTCGAGCACAGCGTTCAGGATGTCATCCTCGGTGACGCCGGCCGTCTTGCTGACGATGACGACGCCCTTGCGGTTGAACAGGTAGGACACCGAGCCCGGGTCGGCCATGGAGCCGCCGTTCCGGCTGAACGCGGTGCGCACGTCCGAGGCGGCCCGGTTCCGGTTGTCGGTCAGGCACTCGACCAGCACCGCCACCCCGCCGGGGCCGTAGCCCTCGTAGGTGATGTTCTCGTAGGTGGCGCCGCCGGCCTCCTGGCCGGAGCCGCGGCGGAGCGCCCGGTCGATGTTGTCGTTCGGCACCGAGCTCTTCTTCGCCTTCTGGATGGCGTCGTACAGCGTCGGGTTGCCCGCGGGGTCCCCGCCGCCGGTCCGCGCCGCCACCTCGACATTCTTGATCAGCTTGGCGAACAGCTTGCCGCGCTTGGCGTCGACCACCGCCTTCTTGTGCTTTGTGGTCGCCCACTTGGAGTGGCCGCTCATGTGTTTCCCTTCACGATGTCTACAAAAAGCTCGTGGATCCGCGTGTCCGGGGTCAGTTCCGGATGGAACGACGTAGCCAGCAAAAGCCCCTGGCGGACCGCGACGATCCTATCGGCGCGGGCGTCCGTACCGAGGATCTCGACGTCGGCACCGGCCTGCTCGACCCACGGCGCCCGGATGAAAACCGCCCGCAGCGCAGGCCCGGCGATGCCGTTCAGCCGGATGTCGGACTCGAACGAGTCGACCTGCCTCCCGAATGCGTTGCGCCGCACGGTCATGTCGATCCCACCGAAGGTCTGCTGCCCGGCGGCCCCGTCGACGAGACGGTCCGCCAGCATGATCATTCCCGCGCAAGAGCCGAACGCCGGAAGGCCGGCGGACAGCATCTTACGCATCGGATCCAGCATGTCGAAGGAGACCGCGAGCCGCCAGAGGGTAGTGGACTCCCCGCCGGGGATCACCAGCCCGTCGACCGACTCCAGTTCCTCGGGCCGCCGGACGGGAATGGCCCGGGCCCCTGACCCGCTCAGCGCGCGCACGTGCTCGCGGACGTCGCCCTGCAGGGCCAGGACGCCAATAAGCGGCGCGGCGGAAATGTCAGGCACGGGAAATCCTTCGGGCATGGCTGAGCGCGGGTAGAGAGGGGGTCACCTTGCGTAACACCGGCGCGCGGCCTGTTCTTCCTCCCGCGAATCGGGCTACCAGCCGCGGGCGGCGTAGTGCTGGCCGTCGGGCAGGTCGTCCAGGTTGATGCCGACCATCGGCTCGCCCAGCCCGCGGGAGACCTTGGCGATGACATCCGGGTCGTCGTGGAACGTCGTGGCCTTGACGATGGCCGCGGCCCGCTTGGCCGGGTCACCGGACTTGAAGATGCCCGATCCGACGAACACGCCCTCCGCGCCGAGCTGCATCATCATGGCCGCGTCCGCCGGGGTGGCGATCCCGCCCGCGGTGAACAGCACGACGGGTAGCCGCCCGGCTGCGGCGACTTCGGCCACGACCTCGTACGGCGCGCGCAGGTCCTTGGCCGCGCTGAACAGCTCCTCCTCCGGCAGCGCGGCGAGCCGGGCGATCTCGCCGCGGATCTGCCGCATGTGCCGGGTGGCCTCGACCACGTTGCCGGTACCGGCCTCGCCCTTGGACCGGATCATGGCCGCGCCCTCAGCCAGCCGCCGCAGCGCCTCACCCAGGTTGGTCGCGCCGCAGACGAACGGCACGGTGAACTTCCACTTGTCGACGTGGTGCGCCTCGTCGGCCGGGGTCAGCACCTCGGACTCGTCGATGTAGTCGACGCCGATGGCCTGCAGCACCTGGGCCTCGGCGAAGTGCCCGATCCGGCACTTGGCCATGACCGGGATCGAGACCGCCTCGATGATTCCGTCGACCATGTCCGGGTCGCTCATCCGCGCCACGCCGCCCTGGGCCCGGATGTCGGCCGGCACCCGCTCCAGCGCCATCACCGCGACGGCGCCCGCGTCCTCGGCGATCTTGGCCTGCTCGGGGGTGACGACGTCCATGATCACGCCGCCCTTGAGCATCTCGGCCATGCCCCGTTTGACCCGCGCCGTGCCGGTGGCGGTCCCCGCGCCCTCAACGGCTATTGCGCCGTCAGCGGTTACCGCGCCGCCGGGGTCCTGCGGGGATGCCAAACGGGCCTCGGTGCGGGCTGAGCTGCCTGCGGAGTCGACGGTGGACACGAAAAACCTCACTCGATCGGTGGAGTACCCCGTACTCGCACGTACGGACGCTGTCCCTCCATGGTAGGTCGCGCCCCGGCCGCGCTGGATGCTCGACCGGGCCCTCCTCCAGGGCTCAGCCGGTCAGGTGCTGCCTGTCGGCCCCCATGGCGCGGGCGCCGTCGCCGGCGAGGGAGTCGTCTATTTCGAAAAATTGCGGCAGCGATGCGTTGCCGGCCAGGCGGAACAGCCGGACCAGCGGCTTGCGGCGGGCCTCGCGGGTCACCGCGACCGCGGTGTTGTAGAACTTGCGGGCCACGAACACCTGCTGGGCGGCGGCTTCCACCTCGGCGATCAGCTCGCCTGCGCCGTCCGTCGCCTCCAGCGAGGAGCGGAATCCGGGCTGCGTGAACGCGGCACGCAGCGCCCGGGACAGGTTGTTCTGGGCCAGCTCACTGCGGGCCAGCTCGTCGCCGGGCTCCAGGTAGGGAGCCAGTTCGCCGGGCGGCCGCTCACCAGGCCCCCACTCGGCGGGGGCCAGCTCAGCCAGGGCCAACTCGGCGGGTGTCCGCTCGGCGGCTGCCCGCTCGGCGGCTGCCCGCTGGGCGGGCGGCTGTCCTGAGCTGGAGCGCACCTCACCGCGGGCCTCGTGCGCGGCGCTGGCCAGCAGCAGGCTGGTGGCCGGGTCCAGGAAGCCGGAGGAGGCCAGCTCCAGCGCGACCGAGCTGCGCCGGACCAGGGTCACGTCCAGGGCCGCGCGGGCCGCCTGCAGCCGGGTGTGCATCCGGTCCAGCCGGCC
>JBEKCN010000333.1:0-5251 GCA_050014855.1 Streptosporangiaceae bacterium
GGGCTTCAAGACAGAAGACAATCTCGTCGTGGACCGCTCGCCGGATGGCTCGACTACCGTCCGCTTCAAGCCAGTGCCTGCCGCGAGCACCCCGTTCGCCGTCGATGACTTGATCAAGCGCTACCAGGAAGCGGCCGCGGCGGGCGAGCACCACCCGGTGCTCCTGTCCGGCCTGTTCATCCTCGACCTTCTCGTCATCCACCCTTTCGAGGACGGCAACGGACGGGTCGCCCGCCTGCTCACCGGCGCCCTGCTCGGCGAGCACGGTTACACGGTGGGTCGCTACGTGAGCCTTGAGCAGGAGATCGCCGAGTCAGCCGACGCCTACTACCAGGCGCTCCTGGACTCCACCCACGGCTGGCACGAAGGGACAGCCGACCCGTGGGCCTGGCTCGGCTACTTCACCGGCATGATCGCCAGCGCCTACGCCGTCTTCGCCGACCGCGCGGCCGCGGCAAGGACCCCGGGGACCAAGCAGGAGCGCGTCCGGGAGCACATCCTGCGCCACGCACCGGCGACCTTCCGCCTCGCTGACATCAGGACGGCAGTGCCAGGCGTCAGCGACCAGACGATCCGGCTCGCCCTGGAGCAGCTGCGGGGTGAAGGTAAGGTCCGGGCCGACGGGACAGGCCGCTCCGCGACCTGGACACGGACAACGAGCACCGTGCCTTCCTGAGTCAGCGGGGGGTTCGGCCTTGATGCCCTGGCCAGCGTGTTGGGGCAGATAGGGAATACTGCAGCCTCCGAATGAGTGCACTGCGCCAGTATTCGGGCGCTTGCCTTAGGGGTAAATTCCCAGCTCAGGAGGGGTGCGGTTGGGATGATCGTGCCCCTCCTGAGCGCCGTCCGGACCCTGCATGTTCCATCTAATGCAACCCGTCCGACATGAGGCCTTTGTTGCCGCAGTTGATATCAGCTGGCTTCTGCCCGCTTCTTGATAGCCTCGTTGAGGCCCTGGAAGCTGATCTCGGCGCCAGCGAACGTCTTGCCGGAAAGTGGCACCAGGAGGCCGCTGAACGTCTCCGCCTGCACCAGCCGGGTCCCGCCGTCGGCCTCGGTCAGGGTGAAGCTGTGCTCTCCGCTGATGAAGGGCGGCAGGCTGGAGGTCCACCGCAGCTCGGCGCCGGGGTCGGCCGCGGTGATCTTCGGCTTGACGGTCATCAGGCGGCCGTTGGCCGGGTGGACGCTCCGCAGGGTGATCCTGCTCCCGACGGCGACTTGCCCGGATGCCTCGCGGAAGAGCGGGTTCCAGTCCGGATAGCTGTCCAGGTCGGTCAGGATCGCCCAGACGGTCATCGGCGGGGCGTCGATCTGGATCGTCGCGGACATCGTCTTCATCTGCTGTCCTGTCTGTTATGCCGTCGGCCGCGGGCGCGGCCGGGCCTGGGCTGCCATAATTATCAACGTACGCCGTACGTACTTGCCACGATACTACGTACACTGCACGTTGAAAGGAGGGGTGTGATGACGGCCGCGTCGATCTGGGACCTTCCCGAGCGGGGCGCGCGGGGGCCCAGGCCCCGGCACGACCGCGCGGCCATCGCGGCCGCCGCCGCGCGGATAGCCGATGCCGAGGGCCTGGAAGCGGTCACTATGCGCAGGGTCGCCGGCGAACTCGGCATGGCCGCCATGTCGCTGTATAACTACGTTCCCGCCAAGGAGCACCTGGCCCAGCTGGTGATCGACCATCTGTCCGCCGAATACACCTATGCCAGCTTGCCGGCTCCGGATCCCCGCTCGGCCATCGCGGACCTGGCGCGGCAGGCCCGCGACATCGCCCGGCGCCACCCGTGGCTGCCCGGGCTGCTGAACCGTCCGCTGCCGCCCGGCCCCAACGGGCTGCGCTACCTCGATTACTTCCTCGGCCTGCTGGCAGGATCCGGGCTGGACACCGGGGGAAAGCTGGAAATCATCGCCATCATCAGCGGCTTCGCCACCAGCTACGGTGCGCTGCAAGGCGCTCTTGCCAGCGAGCAGGCTAGCGTGGATGACCACGCCGCCGCGCAGATCCAGGCACTGACCCGCGCGGCGGCCAGCGGCGCCTATCCCAACCTGGCTGCGGCGCTCGCCACGGTAGAGCCAGCACGCAGCGAGGATGACGTCTTCGAATCCTGCATCCAGCGCCTCATCGACGTCGCCAGACCCGGAACCAGCCCAGCCGCGCGGCGGACGGGGAATACCGCACACTCCGAATAAGTGCTCTGCGCCAGCAAACTGAGTATTAATGGCCTAATCCAAGGGGTATAACGTGTCAGAACATAGAGATATGGATAAACGCTCAAAGTCGTTATTATGTTCTACATTTTTATGGCCGGGCCTGCAAGGGGAGTTGGCGCCTTACCTTGCAGGCCCGTCCCTAATCCTGGCTATCTCGGGGCTATGCGCATATAGCGATTATGTTGTCGTTTTGATTCGGCAGGGCACTCAAGCGCCGCACGGCCCGAGGCTCTGGGTCTTCCGCATCCCGCGGGCCTTGGTGGCTATCCCGAAGATCGGGCAGGACGCGGCCGGAAAGGGGGCCGCGTCCTGCCGCTGTCACTCGTCGTAGTGGGTCGGTGGGAACTGCTGCCGGTCGGGATGGATCAGCAGCTCGTCGTGGTCTTCCTCGCGCTTGACCTCGGCCCGCTCTTCTTCCCATTGCTCGGTGTCGCGGATGTTGGTGTCGAGCGGCGGGGTATCGGTCGCCGGCGGCACCTCATCCGGGTCGTAGGGGTCGATCCCCGCCGCGACCCGCTCTTCCTCCGCCTCGTGGGCCAGCCGATCGTCGTTGAGCTTCTCCGGCATACCGCCGTGCTCGTGGCGGTCCCGGCGGAACTCCTCGTCGGGCTGGTCTGGACTCTGGAATGCCATGACGCCTCCCGTACCCCGGCCGACTAGGCCCTATACCTATGCGGGCTCCCTTCTGCGTAACCATGCCACAGAGGACGAATGGCCCTTCGCTCAGGGGCATCGGGCACATCCGCCGCAGGGTACGTGGTGCGAAGCTGGATGTGCCCGGAGCGAGGTGACGCCATGCCGAAGCCGTTTGCCGATGCGCGCAGCATCCATCACGTGATCGAGCCGGCTCTGTGGGCGCCGTCGGTTTACAACAGCCAGCCATGGTCCTTCCGGATCACTGCGGACGACCGCATCGAACTGCGCGCTAACGTCAGCGACAGCGCGGGGGCGACACGCGGCCGATGGGATCTGCTCCTCCATTCCCCCGCCCCCGGGCCGTGGGCCCGTGAATACGCGATCGGCTGCGGCGCCGCCCTGATGAACCTCCGGCTGGCTATTCGGATGCTGGGCCACGATCCGGTCATCGCCCTGGTACCGGCCCCGGATAGCGATCCAGGGCTGCTCGCTTCGGTAGAGATCGTCGCCGGGCGGACGCGGGGACCGAAAGAGCTGGAGAAGGAACTCTATGCGGCTATCCGGCAGCGTCATACCGACCGCCGGCCCTTCAGTGATGTTCCAGTCCACCCGGGGGTCCTGGTGGAAATCGAACGCGCGGCAGCCCGTGAGGACGGCTGGCTGCGTGTGCTGCACGGACCGTACGCCCGGAGGTGGCTGAAGGCCTCCGCCGGCGCCGACGCGGCCATCGCCGTCGCCGGGCGCGGTGCGGCCCCAGCTTCTGGGGACGGCTGGGGCTTGGCCGGAGGGGACGGAAGGGATACCGCTGCCGACGCCATGGTCATCGCGGCCGCCGATGACGCGGCGGCCTCAGGCCGTCTTTCCTATGACGCGCTGCTGCACCAGTTCCGGGACGAACTGACCCAGTGGACGGGGCACACCGAGGGCGGCTGCGGTGTGCCCCTGACGGCCTCAGGTCCCCGCCCCGCGAGGGTCAATTCCCCGGTCCGGGATTTCTGGCTCGGCGCGGCGGACTCCGGTGGCGGCAACGGCGCGGCTGACTCGGGCACTGGCTCCGGCGCGGATAGCTGGTCTGCCCGCGCTCGTCGCCATGCTGAGCGCGAGCGTTTTGAACGCCACCCGCAGCTGATGATGCTGTTTACTGATCGCGACGATCCGGCTGACTGGCTCCGTGCGGGGCGAGCGCTGCAGCGGGCCCTGCTCACGGCCACCAGCCTGGGCGTATCCGCGTCGTTCCTCACCCAGCCGTTGGAACTCGCCGACCTGGCCTTCCGGTACGACCCTCAGTACGGCCGGCTGCATCATGGCCCGCTGCATCATGGCCCGCTGCCTCACCGCGATAAGTGCCAGCAGGATTCCAGGAACGCTGTTGACCGGCGCGGCTACGTCCGCCGCCGCATCCTGGGGTCGACGCCGTGGCTGGAGGTTCCGCAGATGGTGATCCGCGTCGGCTACCCGAAGGTCAGCGCCGGCCAGCCGGACATCCGCACTCCACGCCGGGAGCCGGAGGTCATCGATGCGCGCTGCGTTCCGTCGCAGCGGGTCATCCGGCCGCCAGAGGCTCAACTGCCAGAGGCCGGCCAGTCGGCCCGGCGCACTGATCATCGCCTCACCGCACATTAATCAACTTCTGTTTCTCGCGTATCGGCCCGGCATAATGGCGAGGTGCAACAGCCGGAGATCCGGGTCAGGCCCGTCGGTGCTGGCGACCGCCCGATGATCGCCTGGCTCATGGTGGAGTTCTGGGGATCGGAGCTGCAGGTCGTCCACCAGTCGGTCTACCGGCCCGCTGAGCTGCCCGGGCTGATCGCCGAGCGGGCCGGCCGGGTGGTCGGCCTGCTCACTTACCAGGTGTCCGAGGAGATGCTCGAAGTAGTGACGCTCAACGCGATCGAGCGCCGGACCGGCGTGGGCACGATCCTGATGGAAGCGGTGGCGGCCGACGCCCGGCAGCTGCGCTGTCACGAGATCCGCCTGACCACCACCAACGACAACCTGGACGCGATCCGTTTCTACCAGCGGCGCGGCCTTCGCCTGGTAGCCCTGCGCCCGAGCGCCGTCGACCGGGCCCGGCTGGAGAAACCGGAAATTCCCCGGGTCGGCGACTACGGCATTCCGCTGCGCGACGAAATCGACCTGGTCCGCCGCGTATGAGCCGCGTATGAGCCGCGTTTGAACCATCGCGCGCCGCTAGCCGTGTAGACGTCAATAAAAGCAACGGAGCCCAGGGAAAAACTTTTTCCGGCCGCCCGCATGCGCGCATGATTTTTACGGACGGCTGGCGTAAGTGATACTTGACGTGCCCGCAGCGGCGGGGTCCATCATGGGGGAGCAGCTACGGCCCCGCCCCTACCGATCCTGAAAGTACCCGATATGAATCTCACCCCCCGTATCCGGC
>JBEKCN010000334.1:0-5246 GCA_050014855.1 Streptosporangiaceae bacterium
GCGACGCCGGGGAATTTACCCGCATCCTGGCTGGCCTGCCCGGGCAGGTCACGAGCCCCATGCTGGCCGGCGGCCGGGTCGTGTTCCTGTCCGACCACGAGGGCACAGGCAACCTGTACTCCTGCGCCCTGGACGGTTCCGGCCTGCGCCGGCACACCGACCACGACGGCTTCTACGCCCGCAACCCCAGCACCGACGGCACCCGTATCGTCTATCACGTGGCCGGTGAGGCCTGGGTCCTGGAAGACCTGACCGCGGAGCCCGGGCGGATCGAGGTGACGTCCGGGTCCCCGTCGGCGGCCCGCGTCCCGCGGCTGATCTCGGCCGCCGACCACCTGGGCGCGCTGAGCTGCGACCAGACCGGGCGGGCGTCCGTGGTCGAAGTACGCGGCACCGTGCACTGGCTGACCCACCGGGACGGCCCGGCGCGGGCGCTGGCCGTGGACCCGGACGCGCGGGCCCGGCTGCCGGTCGTCCTCGGCCCGTCCGGCGGGGCCGCCTGGATCAGCGACGCCACCGGGCAGGACAGCCTGGTCGTCGCTCTCCCGCCCGGCCCGGACGACGAAACCGCCGGCCCCGCCGAGGCCGGCCCCGAGGAGGCCGCCTCTGTCGACGGGGCCGCCCCGGACGTCGCCACGCTGGCCGACGGGCAGCTCGGCAGCGTGGTCGAGCTGGCCGCGGCCCCGGACGGGACAGCGGTAGCGGCGGCCGCCAGCGACGGCCGGGTATTCCTGGTCGAGATCGCCTCCGGCCAGGCGACAGAGCTGGCCGCCTCCGACGACGGGCCGTCCGGCGGTCTGTCCTGGTCACCCGATTCCGCCTGGCTGGCCTGGTCGCAGCCCGGCCCGCAGCCGCTGCGCCGGATCCGCGTCGCCCGCCGCGGCCGCTCCGGCGGCGGTGCTCCGGCCGTACGGGACCTGACCGACGGCCGGTTCACCGACACCGACCCCGTGTTCACGCTGGACGGCCGCTACCTGGCCTTCCTGTCGCTGCGCAGCTTCGATCCGGTGTACGACGCGCACTTCTTCGACCTGTCGTTCCCGTTTGGCAGCCGCCCGTACCTGGTGCCACTCGCCGCGACCTCGCCGTCGCCGTTCGCTCCGCTTCCGCACGGCCGCCCGGTGGACCCCGGTGCCGACGACAAAGATCATGAAGATGCTGAACAAGCCCCGGTGCACCTGGATACGGCCGGGCTGGCGGACCGCGTGGTGCGCGTTCCGGTTACCGAAGCGAGGTACTCCTCGCTGCGGGCGGTCAAGGGCGGCCTGGCCTGGCTGCGCGAGCCCGTGTCCGGAGTGCTCGGGGAGAACGCCGCCGACCTGGACGACGACGGTCCCCGCGCTGTGCTGGAGCGCTTCGACCTGGCCCGCTGCAAGTGCACCGAGCTGGTCGACGAGCTGGACTGGTTCACGGTCAGCGGCGACGGCACCCGCCTCGTGCTAGGGGACGGCGACGAGGTACGCGTCCTGGCGTCCGAACGCAAGCAGGACGGGGACGACGACGCCAGCGACGTGGTCACCGTCGACTTGTCCCGGGCCCGGTTCCTGGCCGACCCGGCCGCGCTGTGGCGGCACGCCTACGACGAGGCGGGCCGGCTGATGCGGCGCGACTTCTGGGTGCCCGACATGAGCGGCGTCGATTGGGATGCCGTGCTGGATCAGTACCGCCCGCTGCTGGACCGGATCAGCGGGGCCAGCGACTTCGCGGACCTGCTGTGGGAGGTATTCGGGGAGCTGGGCACGTCGCACGCGTACGTGCTGCAGGCCGACGACGCCCAGCGGCGCGGCGGCCACGCGGCGCTGGTCGGGCTGCTCGGCGCCGACCTCGCCCCAGACGAGGCCGGGCGGTGGCGGGTGAGCCGCGTGCTGCCCGGCGAGTCGTCGGATCCGAAGGCGCTATCCCCGCTGGCCGCGCCGGGCGTCGCCGTCCAGCCGGGCGACGAACTGCTCGCCGTGGACGGCCAGTCCCTCGATCCCGTGGCCGGGCCGGGCCCACGGCTGGTCGGGGCGGCGGGCAAGCCGGTCGAGCTGACGGTCCGCCGGGGCGCCGGGCGCCCCCGCCGGGTCGTGGTCACCCCGCTGCGCGACGACCGGCGGCTCCGCTACCAGGACTGGGTCAACGGCCGCCGGGCGCTGGTCCGCGAGCAGGGCCAGGGCCGGCTGGGCTACCTGCACATCCCGGACATGATGGGGGAGGGCTGGGCCCACTTCCATCGTGACCTGCGCACGGAGATGCGCCAGGAGGGCCTGATCATCGACGCGCGGGGCAACCGCGGCGGGCACGTCTCCCAGCTGATCGTGGAGAAGCTGGCCCGGCGGGTCATCGCCTGGGAAATGCCGCGGTCCCTGCTGCCGGAGACCTACCCGTCCGACGCGCCGCGCGGGCCGCTGGTCGCGCTGGCCGACGAGTTCGCCGGGTCGGACGGAGACATCGTCACCGGGGCCATCCGCACCCTCGGGCTCGGCCCGGTGGTCGGCACCCGCACCTGGGGCGGGGTGATCGGCATCGACGGTATGCCCGGCCACCTGCTGGTGGACGGTACGCACATGACCGTTCCCCGCTACTCGTTCTGGTTCAGCCAGTACGGCTGGGGTGTCGAGAACTACGGCGTTGACCCCGACATCGAGGTGTTCATCTCCCCGGACGACTGGGCCGCGGGCCAGGACCCGCAGCTGGAAACCGCGATCCGCATCGCGCTCGAGGCGCTGGCCGCACGGCCCGCCGTCACGCCCCCGGACCCCTCGACCCGCCCCAGCCGGGCCCGGCCCCCGCTGCCGCCCCGCTCGTCCTAGCCGCCCCGGCTCAACCTAGCCGCCCCGGCTCGTCCTGGCCGCCTGGTCAGCCCTGGGCCAGCGGTCAGGCCTCTGTGAGCAGCTCGCGGCCGTGCTTGCGCAGCTCGGCGACGGACGTGACGCCGAGCAGCTGCATCGTCCGGGTGAACTGGTCGGCCAGCAGCTCCAGCGCCCGGTCTACGCCGGCTTCGCCCCCGGCCATCAGCCCATACAGGTAGGCGCGGCCGATCAGGCCCGCGTCCGCGCCCAGGGCCAGCGCGACCACGAGGTCGGCGCCGTGCCGGATCCCGGAGTCCACCAGCACGCAGGGGCCGTCGCCGAGCGCATCCCGGACCTCCGCAACCAGGTCGATGGGCGCTATCGCCCGGTCCAGCTGCCGTCCGCCGTGGTTGGACAGCTGAATGCCGTCCGCCCCGGCTTCGATGGCGCGGCGGGCGTCGGACGCGCCGAGCGGGCCCTTGACGATCAGCTTGCCGGGGAAGTGCTCGCGCAGCTCGGCGATGTTGTCCCAGGTGATGCTGGCGCTGAACCTGGCGATGCCGCTCGCGACCGTGCCCGACTGGAAGTCGGGGGGCAGGTTCGCGAACTTGATGGCCGGGTTGCGGAGCATACGCATCCAGTAGGCGGGCCGCGAGCCGATGCTGGCGATGGTGGAGACGGTCAGCTCGGGCGGTATGACCAGCCCGTTGTGCTCGTCGCGGATGCGGAAGCCGGTGACCGTCGTGTCGACGGTCACCACGAGCGCGCGGTACCCGCTGTCCGCGGCCCGCCGCACCAGCTCCAGGGTGAGCCCGTGGTCCTTCAGCATGTACAGCTGGAACCAGATGTCTTCCTGGCCAGCCGCCCGCGCCCCCGCGGCCAGGTCCTCGATCGAGGTCGTGCCCATGGTCGACAGCGTGTACGGGAGTTTCCGGCGGCCGGCGGCCCGCGCGGCAGCGATCTCCCCGTCCGGGTGCATCATCCGGCCGTACCCGGTCGGGGCCAGCGCGAGCGGCATGGACAGCTCCCGGCCGAAGAGCCGGGTACCGGTGTCGACCCCGGCCACGTCGACGAGCTCGTTGGGCCGGAACCGCCAGCGGCGGAACGCGCGAGCGTTGCCGGCCATGCTCAGCTCTTCGTCTGCGGCCCCGTCCACGTAGTCGAACACCGGCCGCGGGATCAGCAGCTTCGCGCTCCGCCGCAGGTCGCCGACGTCATGGCAGCGTGCGAGCCGTCGCTTGATGATGTCCGGCTCCACCGGCTTCATCCGGATGAGCTGGCGGATCTCCCGGATGTCCATGTCCTGGAAGGTACCGTCCGTGCCCGCCAGCCAAACCAGACGGGTTTAAGCTACTGAAGTAGTCGGAAATATGGGCCATAGGAGGAAAGCCGATGTCGCTGCGGTTCCACTGGTTCCTTCCGACCAACGGTGACGGGCGGGACATCGTCGGCGGCGGCCACGGCGTCGCCACCGGCACGGCCGGCACGATCCGGCCGGCGTCACTCGGCTACCTCGGCCAGATCGCCCGCAGCGCCGAGCAGCTCGGGTTTGAAGCCGCCCTCACCCCGACGGGGGCCTGGTGCGAGGACGCCTGGCTGGCCACGGCCATGCTCACCGAGGTGACCGAGCGGCTCAAGTTCCTCGTCGCCTTCCGCCCCGGGCTGATCTCGCCGACTCTTTCCGCGCAGATGGCCGCGACGTTTCAGCGTTACTCCCGCGGCCGCCTGCTGCTGAACGTGGTGACCGGCGGTGAGTCCGCCGAGCAGCGGGCTTACGGCGACTTCGCCAGCAAGGAGCAGCGGTACGAACGGTGCGCCGAGTTCCTCGGCATCGTGACCCGGCTGTGGGCCGGCGAGACGGTCGACTTCGACGGCAAGCACCTGCAGGTGGCGGGTGCGCGGCTGTCCCGGCTGCCCGACCCGGTACCCGACCTGTACTTCGGCGGCTCGTCGGCGGCTGCGGGACCGGTGGCGGCCCGCTACAGCGACGTCTACCTGACCTGGGGCGAGCCCCCGGACGCGGTGGCGGCGAAGCTGCGCTGGATCACGGACCTGGCCGCGCCGCGGCCGATGCGGTTCGGCATCCGGCTGCATGTGATCAGCCGGGACACCGCCGCGGAGGCCTGGCGGCAGGCGGACCGGCTGATCGAGGACGTCGACGAGGCGATGATCCGCAAGGTCCAGGCTGGCCTGGCCACCAGCGAGTCGGAGGGGCTGCGCCGGATGCGGGAACTGCATGGCGGGTCCCGGGACGGGCTGGAGGTTTCCCCGAACCTGTGGGCCGGGGTCGGGCTGGTCCGGGGCGGGGCCGGGACCGCGCTGGTCGGCAGCCATACCGAGGTCGCCGACCGGATCGAGGAGTACGCCGGGCTGGGTATCTCGGAGTTCATCCTGTCCGGGTACCCGCACCTGGAGGAGGCGTACTGGTTCGGGGAGGGTGTGCTGCCCATCCTGGCCGCGCGCGGCGTGTGGCAG
>JBEKCN010000335.1:0-5243 GCA_050014855.1 Streptosporangiaceae bacterium
TGCCTGACCGGCTGCTTCTGCAGGAGCCGCCGGAGCACCCCGCGACCAGGCTCCGTCGGCCAGTTGACTTCGGCGGCAGGCGGGCGGCGGCCGCCGCGGCCGGGCAGGACTTCCCGCTGCCGCCCCGTGGCGCGGGCTACACAGTCCTCAGCTACCTGATCGCGGGCATCGTCGTTTACGGCGGGATCGGCTGGCTGGTCGGGCGCGCCGTGCATTCGGCGGCGCTCTTCCCGATAGGAATGCTGACCGGCCTGGTGCTCTCCATCGGCCTGGTCATTCACCGATACGGCAGGTCATGATCAACAAATACCCGGAAGACGTGACAGGCGCCGCGGAAATCCGCGGTGACCTGCGAGAGGAGCTGACCCGGTGAACAGTGACATTCAGCTGGCCGCGGCCAGCGGCGGCGGATGCCACATCTTCTCCGGCTGCGGTTTTCCCGCCCCTGGCCTCCAGGACTTCGACTTCAAGCCCATATTCAGCATTGGCTCCTTCCACTTCACGAAGCCGATCCTGCTGGCTCTCATCTGCGCGGCGGCCGTGATCGTGTTCTTCTGGGCCGCGTTCCGGAAGCCGAAGATCGTTCCCCGTGGCATGCAGAATCTCGGCGAGGTCGCCCTGTTCGGGGTGCGCGACCAGATCCTGCGCCCGTCGCTCGGGAAGAAGGGCGACTCGTACCTGCCGTTCCTGACGGCGATGTTTTTCTTCATCTACTTCATGAACGTGCTGGAGATAATCCCAATCGCGCAGTTTCCGGTGCCGTCCCGGGTCGGTTTTGCCTGGTCCCTCGCCCTGATCGTCTACGTGACCTATCTCTACATCGGTATCAAGAACCAGGGCCTGGGCGGCTACTTCAAGAACATGATCCCGCACGATGTGCCCTGGTGGATCTACCCGATCCTGATCCCGATCGAATTTGCGCGTTACATCTTCATTCAGCCCTTCACGCTGGGCATCCGGTTGTTCGCCAACATGTTCGCCGGGCATCTGCTTCTGCTGATCTTCACGCTCGCCACCTGGTACCTGGCCAGCCTCAGCATCGGGCTGCTGTTCGCCGCCACCTCGTTCGTGATGGTGCTGGGCGTCACCCTGCTCGAGGCCTTGATCCAGTTGCTCCAGGCCTTCATCTTCACCACGCTTACCGCGACCTACATCGCGGACTCGCTGGAGGCGGGCCATTAACCCGCCAGCCCCTATCCGGCGGATACATTTCGCCGGGTACCGACGCAAAGGAAACGAATAGATGCTTGACCTCGCTACACAAGCGCTCGCCGCGGGGACTACCACTGGTGTCACGGGCAGCCTCAAAGTATTCGGCGCCGTCGCTTACGGCCTCGCCGCCATCGGCCCGGGTGTGGGCATCGGCCTGATCTTCGGCCATGCCATTGAGGCGATGGCCCGGCAGCCGGAGGCCACGGGCCGGATCACGCAGTACATGTGGATCGGGTTCGCGCTGGCCGAGGCCCTGGCGCTGATCGGCCTCGTGGTCCCGTTCATCTTCAGCGGCGGCTGACGGAGCGGCAGTGAAATCCGCGACAGGAAGGGTGGTCCGGTGACGACGAACCTGGCGCAAGCGGCGGCGTCGCAGAACCCGATCGTCCCGACTTGGCCAGAGCTCATCATCGGGGCGATCGCATTCCTCATCGTCTTTGGCGTGCTCGGCAAGTTGCTGCTCCCGCGGGCGCAGGTGATGCTGCGGGAGCGGACCGAGCAGATCGAGGGCGGCCTGGAGCGCGCCGAGGAGACCCAGGCCGAAGCCCAGCGGGCACTCGAGCAGTACCGGCAGCAGCTCGCCGAGGCCCGGCACGAAGCCGCCCGCCTCCGCGAGGAGGCCAGGGAGCAGGGCGCCCAGATCATCGCCGAGATGCGCGAGGAGGCCCAGGCCGAGGCGCGGCGTCTCACCGAGGCCGCGAACGCGCAGATCGAGGCGGAGCGCCAGCAGGCGCTGGCCTCGCTGCGTACCGAAGTCGGCGCGCTGGCCACCGACCTGGCCGGGCGTATCGTGGGCGAATCGCTCCAGGACGAGGCCCGGCAGAGCCGGGTCGTCGACCGGTTCCTCGACGATCTCGATCAGCGCGGCGGAATCGGGGCGAGGGCGGCCCGGTGAGGAGCTTCCCAGGCCGGGTAGGCCAAATACGGGAGGAACGCTGATGCGCGGCGTAAGCAGGATGTCCTTCGCGGAGCTGAGGGATCAGCTTCCGGAGGTGCTGGCCGAGGCCGGCCGTAGCACGGGGCCCCGGCCGGGTTCGGCGTCCGCCGACACCACCGCCGCCGACACCACCGCCGCCGGCACCACCGCCGCCGGCACCACCGCCGCCGGCACCACCGCCGCCGGCACCACCGCTGCGGCCGTCTCCGGGCCGGGGCGCACAGGCGCGGGGAGCACCGGTGTGGCGCGCACCGGTGCGGCCGCACCCGGGACGGGGACGTCTCTGGCCGCCACGGTCGGCGACGAGTTGTTCGCCGTGCTGCATCTGCTGGACAGTGAGCCCGGGCTGCGGCGCGCGCTGGCCGACCCGTCCAAGCCCGCCGACGAGAAGGGCGCGATCGTGGTCGCCCTGCTGCACGGCAAGGTCACCCCGGCGACCGAAGAGCTCGCCGCCGCCACGGTCCGCGCCCCGTGGGCCGGCCCTGCGGACATGACCGACGCGCTGGAGCAGCTCGCCGTGGAGGCGTTCGCCATCGCCGCTGAGGAGAGCGGCCAGCTCGATGACCTGGAGGACGAGCTCTTCCGGTTCAACCGGGTGGTGGCGAGTGAGCCGGAGCTCCGTGCGGCGCTGAGTGAGCCGGTGCTGCCCGCCCAGGGCAAGCAGGGCCTGATCAACGCGCTGCTCGCAGACAAGGTGACGCCGGTCACGCTGCGGCTGATCACCGAGATGTCGCTGCACCCGCGGGGCCGGCCGCTGGTGGTCAGCTTGGACATGTGCACGCGCATCGCCGCTGAGCGCCGCCAGCGCCTGATCGCCGTGGTGCGCACGGCCACCGGTCTGTCCGCCGAGCAGCGCCGCAGGCTGGCTGATGCGCTGGCGGGCATCTACGGTCATGAGGTGTACGTCAACATCGTGATCGACCCCACGGTCATGGGGGGCATGACCATCCAGGTCGGTGATGAGCTGATCGACGCGAGCGTGGCGTCCCGCCTTTCGGCGGTACGCCGCAAGCTGGCCGGCTGAGTGATGCCTGGCCCGTATCCGGCTACTGGCGCCTGCTGGCCAGGATCCCGGCCAACCGATACCCGACGCACAGGAAAGACACGAGGAAGATGGCGGAGCTGACAATCCGGCCGGAAGAGATCCGGGACGCGCTGGCGCAGTTCGTCGAAGAGTACGAACCGGAATCGGCCTCCCTGGAGGAGGTCGGCACGGTCACCGAATGCGGGGACGGCATCGCCCGGGTCGAGGGGCTGCCCTCGGCCATGGCCAACGAGCTACTGGAGTTCGAGGACGGCACCCGCGGTCTCGCGCTCAACCTGGACATACGCGAGATCGGCGTCGTCATCCTGGGTGACTTCAGCAAGATTGAGGAGGGCCAGCAGGTCCGCCGGACGGGCGAGGTCCTCTCAGTGCCGGTCGGCGACAGCTTCCTGGGCCGGGTCGTGGACCCGCTGGGCAACCCCCTTGACGGCAAGGGCGAGATCGGCGATACCGAGCTGCGCCCGCTGGAGACGCAGGCACCGTCGGTCGTGCGGCGCCAGTCGGTCAATCAACCGCTGCAGACCGGTATCAAGGCCATCGACGCCATGACCGCGATCGGCCGGGGCCAGCGGGAGCTGATCATCGGCGACCGGCAGACGGGCAAGACGGCCATCTGCATCGACACGATCATCAACCAGCGCGCGAACTGGGAGTCCGGCGACCCCGAACGCCAGGTCCGGTGCATCTACGTGGCCATCGGCCAGCGCGGATCAAATATCGCCTCGATCCGCCAGTCACTGGAGGAGGCGGGCGCGCTGGAGTACACCACGATCGTGGCGTCCCCGGCCTCGGACCCGTCGGGCTTCAAGTACATCGCGCCCTACACCGGGTCCGCGATCGGCCAGCACTGGATGTACCAGGGCAAGCACGCCCTGATCGTGTTCGACGACCTGTCCAAGCAGGCCGAGGCCTACCGGGCCATTTCGCTGCTGCTGCGCCGCCCGCCAGGTCGCGAGGCCTACCCCGGCGACGTCTTCTACCTGCACTCCCGGCTGCTGGAGCGCTGCGCGAAGCTGTCCGACGAGCTCGGCGGTGGCTCGCTGACCGGGCTGCCGATCGTCGAGACCAAGGGCAATGACATCTCGGCCTACATCCCGACGAACGTCATCTCGATCACCGACGGCCAGATCTTCCTGGAGACGGACCTGTTCAACTCCGGTGTCCGCCCGGCCATCAACGTCGGCCGGTCGGTGTCCCGGGTCGGCAGTGCCGCCCAGGTCCGGGCCATGAAAAAGGTCGCGGGCACGCTGCGGCTGGCGCTGTCGCAGTTCCGGGACCTGGAGTCGTTCGCGGCCTTCGCCTCCGACCTGGACGCCGCGTCCCGGGCCCAGCTGGACCGCGGCGCGCGGCTGGTGGAGCTGCTCAAGCAGCCGCAGTACGACCCGTTCCCGATGGAGCAGGAGGTCGTCTCGATCTGGGCCGGCACCAACGGCCATCTCGACGACGTGCCGGTGGATGACGTGTCGCGCTTCGAGTCGGAGTTCATCGACAGCCTCAAGCGCAACAACGCCGGCATCCTGGACTCGATCCGGGAGACCAGGGACCTGACCGACGACACCGCCGCCGCCCTCAAGGACGCGATCGAGCAGTTCCGCCGCACGTTCGAGAAGAGCAACGGCGAGCTGCTGGTGACCGACGAGGACGAGCCCGAGGCGATGGGCGAGGACGAGGCCGGCCACGAGAAGGTGACCCGCTACACCGGTCCGGACGGCGGCGAGGACGGGCAGTCCGGCGGCGAGGCCGGCGGGAACAGTAGTCCGTCCGCAGGTGCGTCCGACGTCAACGGCCCGTCCGGCGGCGCCTCCGCCGCCGCTCAGCCGGCCGGCGGTAACACGCCCGGCGGTGAGCCGGGAAGCGGGGACTAGGTATGCCGGCCAGCCTTCGCGCCGTCCGGCAGCGGATCCGGGCGGTCCAGTCGATCGGCAAGATCACCCGCGCTCAGGAGCTCATCGCCTCCTCCCGGATCATCCGGGCCCAGCAGCGGATGCGCGATGCCGGGCCGTACGCCCGGGAGCTCACCCGGGCGGTCGAGGCCGTCGTCAGCCGGTC
>JBEKCN010000336.1:0-5243 GCA_050014855.1 Streptosporangiaceae bacterium
CAGACGAAACCCGCCGCCCCCCCGCGCGCGCACTCCAGCCCCACCCCGCTGGACCTCGCCGCGCGGACGGTGCACCGGGACGCGGCCGCTGGCGCGGACACCGCGCCGGAGGAGCAGTCCGGTCGCGCCGGAAACGCCCCCACCCAGAACGGCCCCGCCAACCCGGGCGCCGTCGTGAATGGCGCAGCGGCCAACGCCGGCGGTGGGCTGCCCGGCGCGAACGGCGCGGCGAACGGGACCGGGGC
Source organism: Streptosporangiaceae bacterium (assembly GCA_050014855.1). Taxonomy (GTDB): domain Bacteria; phylum Actinomycetota; class Actinomycetes; order Streptosporangiales; family Streptosporangiaceae; genus Bog-532. The sequence continues at coordinate 246 of JBEKCN010000336.1, forward strand.
CGGTCCCGCCCCGGCCAGTACCGCCCCGGCGCGCCCCGCCACTCCCGCCACTCCCACCACCCCCGGCGCGGCGCGAATCCGGATGACCGGAGCCCAGGCCCTGGTGCGCGCGCTGGAGAACGTGGGCGCTGACGTCGTGTTCGGCCTGCCCGGCGGCGCCATCCTGCCGGCCTACGACCCGTTGCTCGACTCCACCGAGGTGCGCCACATCCTGGTCCGGCACGAGCAGGGCGCGGGACACGCCGCGACCGGGTACGCGCAGGCGACCGGCCGGACCGGGGTCTGCATGGCCACGTCGGGCCCGGGAGCGACCAACCTGGTGACCCCGATCGCGGACGCCTACATGGACTCGGTGCCGCTGGTGGCCATCACCGGCCAGGTGTCGACCAGCATGATCGGCACGGACGGCTTCCAGGAAGCCGACATCTCCGGCATCACCCTGCCCGTGACTAAGCACAACTTCCTGGTGACGAGGGCGGAAGACATCGCGCGGACGATCGCCGAAGCGTTCCACCTGGCCTCCACCGGGCGCCCGGGGCCGGTGCTGGTCGACATCGCCAAGGACGCGATGCAGGCGCAGACCGAATTCAGCTGGCCGGTACCGCTGGACCTGCCGGGGTACCACCCGGTGACCCGGCCGCACTCCCGGCAGATCCGCGAGGCGGCCCGGCTGATGACCGGCGCGCATCGTCCCGTCCTGTACGCGGGCGGCGGCATCATCAAGGCGGAAGCCGCACCCGAACTGCTCACCCTGGCCGAGCTGACCGGCATCCCGGTCCTGACGACCCTGATGGCGCGCGGCGCGTTCCCGGACGGGCACCCGCAGCACCTCGGCATGCCGGGCATGCACGGGACGGTCGCCGCGGTCGGTGCCCTGCAGAAGTCCGACCTGATCATTGCCCTCGGGGCCCGGTTCGACGACCGGGTCACCGGCAACCTGGCCTCGTTCGCGCCGGATGCCCAGGTCGTGCACGCCGATATCGACCCGGCCGAGATCTCCAAGAACCGCCGGGCCGACGTGCCGATCGTCGGGGACTGCCGCGAGGTGATCACTGACCTGATCACGGCGGTCCAGACCGAGCACCAGGCGGGGCGGCGCGGCAGCCTCGGCGCCTGGTGGGCTCAGCTGGACGCCCTGCGGACCACCTACCCGCTGGGCTACGAGGAGGCGGCGGACGGCTCGCTGGCCCCGCAGTACGTGATCAAGCGCATCGGCGAGATCGCCGGTCCCGAGGCGGTCTACGTGGCCGGGGTCGGGCAGCACCAGATGTGGGCCGCCCAGTTCATCAACTACTCCCGCCCGCGCACCTGGCTCAACTCGGGCGGCCTCGGCACCATGGGCTATTCGGTGCCGGCCGCGATGGGCGCCAAGGTGGGCCGGCCGGACGCCTGCGTGTGGGCCATCGACGGTGACGGCTGCTTCCAGATGACCAACCAGGAGCTCGCCACCTGCGCGCTGGAGGGCATCCCGATCAAGGTCGCGATCATCAACAACGGCAACCTCGGCATGGTCCGGCAGTGGCAGACGCTCTTCTACGGTGAGCGGTACTCCAACACCGACCTGCGCCGGGCTGGCACGTCGGCGGCCCTGCCCGGAGCCGTTCCGGGTAACGCGGAGGCCGCCGGTCCGGGCCCGCTCGCGGGCACCCGCGTGCCCGATTTTGTCAAGCTGGCCGAAGCGTACGGCTGCGCCGGTATCCGCTGTGAGCGGCCGGAGGATGTGGACGCGGTGATCAGCCAGGCGATGGAGATCAACGACCGCCCGGTCGTGGTCGACTTCATCGTGCACCGGGACGCGATGGTTTGGCCGATGGTCCCGGCTGGCACCAGCAACGACGACATCCAGTTCGCCCGTGACATGGCCCCGGACTGGGGCAGCTCCGACTGATCGCCGGACATGGCACCCTAGGTACGCAGGAAAGGCGCCGAGGTAATGAGTAGGCATACGCTGTCCGTGCTGGTGGAGAACAAGCCGGGCGTCCTGGTGAGGATCGCCGGGCTGTTCTCGCGGCGCGGGTTCAACATCGACTCGCTGGCGGTCGGCCAGACCGAGCACCAGGAGATTTCCCGCATGACGATCGTGGTGAACTGCGACGAGCGTCCGCTGGAGCAGGTCACCAAGCAGCTCAACAAGCTGGTCAACGTGCTCAAGATCGTCGAGCTGGAGCAGGGGTTCGCGGTCCAGCGTGAGCTCATCCTGATCAAGGTCCGCGCCGACACCGAGAGCAGGTCGAAGGTGCTGGAGACCGTGCAGCTCTTCCGGGCCAAGGTGGTCGACGTGGCGCTGGACGCGGTGACCGTGGAGGCCACCGGTAACCGGGAGAAGCTGGACGCGCTGGTCCGGGTGCTCGAGCCCTTCGGCATCAAGGAACTGGTGCAGTCCGGCATGGTGGCGGTCGGGCGCGGCGGCCGGTCGATCACCGACCGGGCCCTGCGCCCGGTCGAGCGCAGCGCCTGACCTCAACCTCAGCTCGCCCGCAACATCGGGAACACATCGAAAGGCCAGCCAGTGAGCGTCCTTCAGACACCGACTAGCGAGCACGGGCGGTCTTAAGCCCGTGCGAGCGGTCGGTGCAGGCGCCACGGCGAGAACCTGCACGGAAACCTGAAGAACCGAAACTTTAAAGGGAGCACAGTGGCAGAGATTTTCTACGACGACGACGCCAACCTCGCGACGATCCAGAGGCGGCACGTCGCCGTGCTGGGGTACGGCAGTCAGGGGCATGCGCACGCCCTGTCGCTCCGGGACTCGGGCGTCGACGTGCGGGTCGGGCTGCCGGAAGGGTCGGGCAGCCGGGCCAAGGCGGAGGAGGACGGCCTGCCCGTCGCCACCCCCGCCGAAGCCTGCGAGCAGGCCGACCTGATCATGGTCCTCGTGCCCGACCACCTGCAGCGCGGGCTGTACGCGGAGGCCATCGCGCCGAGCCTGGTCGACGGTGACGCGCTGTTCTTCGCGCACGGCCTGAACATCCGGTACGGGCTCATCGAGCCGCCGGAGGGCGTGGACGTCTGCATGGTGGCGCCGAAGGGACCGGGGCACCTGGTCCGCCGGCAGTTCAACGCGGGACGCGGGGTCCCGGTCCTGGTCGCGGTCGAGCGTGATGCGACCGGCCAGGCCTGGCCGCTCACCCTCGCCTACGCCAAGGGCATCGGCGGCACCCGGGCGGGTGCGCTGAAGACCACCTTCAAGGAAGAGACCGAGACCGACCTGTTCGGCGAGCAGACCGTGCTTTGCGGGGGCGTCTCCGAGCTCATCAAGGCCGGGTTCGGCACCCTGGTGGACGCGGGCTACCAGCCGGAGATCGCGTACTTCGAGTGCCTGCACGAGATGAAGCTGATCGTCGACCTCATGTACGAGGGCGGGATCTCCAAGATGTACTGGTCGTGCTCGGACACCGCGGAGTTCGGCGGGTACACCCGCGGTCCGCGCATCATCAACGAGCAGACCCGGGAAGAGATGCGCCAGATCCTGGCCGAGATCCAGGACGGCCGGTTCGCCCGCGAGCTGGTCGAGGAGTTCGACGCCGGCAAGCCGAACTTCCTCAAGCGGCGCGAGGCCGAGCACAACGAGCAGATCGAGCAGGTCGGTGCCCGGCTCCGGCCCCTGATGAGCTGGATCGGCTCCGAGGAAGACTGACCCGCCGCCGGGGGCGGCTGGATCGGCCTGGCCGCCCACCGGCGCACCCTATGCACCATTAAGGTGGCGACATGGCTTCTCGCACCATCAGGCTCGCCGTCATCGGCGGGGACGGCATCGGACCTGAGGTCACCGCCGAAGCGCTCAAGGTGCTCCGCGCCGCGGCCCGCGATGTGACCTTCGACGAGACCAGCTACGACCTCGGTGCCCGCCGCTGGCACCGGACCGGCGAGACGCTGCCTGACGCCGTCCTGGAGGAGATCCGCGGGCACGAGGCCATCCTGCTCGGCGCGGTCGGCGACCCCGGCGTGCCCAGCGGCGTGCTGGAGCGCGGGCTGCTGCTGCGGCTGCGGTTCGAGCTCGACCAGTACGTCAACCTCCGGCCGGTCCGGCTCTATCCCGGTGTCACCACCCCGCTGGTCGCTGCGCGGGCCGAGAACATCGACATGGTCGTGGTCCGCGAGGGCACCGAGGGCCCCTACGCGGGAGCCGGCGGCGTGATGCGCAAGGGCACCCCCGGCGAGATCGCCACCCAGGAAAGCCTGAACACCGCCTTCGGCGTGCACCGGGTCGCCCGGTACGCGTTCGGCCGGGCCGTAGCCCGGCCCCGCCGGAAGCTCACCCTGGTGCACAAGACCAACGTGCTCACCTACGCCGGTGACCTGTGGCAGCGGACCGTGGACAGCCTGGCCAAGGAGTTCGGCGACGTGTCCGTGGACTACTGTCACGTGGACGCAGCGTCGATGTTCTTCGTCACCCAGCCCGAGCGGTTCGACGTTGTGGTCACCGACAACCTCTTCGGGGACATCCTCACCGACCTGGGCGCCGCCGTGGCGGGCGGTATCGGCCTGGCGGCGAGCGGCAACATCAACCCCGAGAAGACGGCACCGAGCATGTTCGAACCGGTGCACGGCAGTGCGCCGGACATCGCGGGCCGGCAGCAGGCCGACCCCACTGCGGCGATCCTTTCCGCCGCGCTGCTCTGCGACCACCTCGGCCTGACGGCGGAGGCGGCCCGGATCGAGCAGGCGGTGGCCGACGACCTGGTCGAGCGGCAGGGCGCCTGGGCCCGCCGGAGCACGCCGGAGATCGGCGACGACATCGCCGAGCGAGTAGCCGGCTAGGGCGGTGCATACGCGCCGCCCTGGCGGGCGGCGCACGGCCGTCCGCCTCCGATCGGGCGGCCCGTGAGCTGGGCGGCCGGGTGCCCATCCGTTAGTGCCGCCGCCGGGACCGCCCGTCGCGGACGTCGCTCGCCTGTCCCGCTGATCGGGTTGGCCTGCTGGTCACGCTGACCCGCTGACCGCGCTGACCTGCTGATCGTGCTGGCCTGCTGACCGCGCTGACCTGCTGACCGCGTT
>JBEKCN010000337.1:0-5240 GCA_050014855.1 Streptosporangiaceae bacterium
CCGGCCGGCGCGGGCTGGGAGGCCGACGTGCGCGTGGCCGGCACGGTGATCACCTGCCGTCTGCCGGATCGGCCCCCGGACGGGGAGTTCGTCCTGACCGCGCTCGACCCGCCCTACTTCGGCCCGGACGGCGCGGCGGTGCCCGCCCCGGATCGCCGCCCGGAACAAGGACGCGGGCAAGGACGCGGGCAAGGACGCGGGCAAGTACCGGGGCAGGTGCGCGGCTGATGGGCCCCGCCACGAGCGGTTCCCGGCTCCGGGTCGCCCGCCAGGCCCGCGGGTTCTCCCAGCAGCAGCTGGCCGGGATGGCCGGAGTGTCCCGGCAGGCGGTCTCCGCGGTGGAGTCCGGCCTGTCCGACCCGTCGCTGCGGGTGGCGCTGGCCCTGGCCCGCGTGCTCGGGATGACGGTGGAAGAGGTGTTCGGGCCCGGCACGCCCGCCCCGGAGATGGCGGCCCGGCCGCTGGCGCCGCTGGCCGGCGGGGCCACCCGGGTCAGGCTGGCCGAGATCGGCGGCACGCTCGTGGCGCTGCCGCTGACCGGCGCTGCGGTGAGCCAGGGTGGTTTCGTGCCGGCCGACGGGCTGGCCAGCGGTTCCGGGCCGGCCGGTGCCGCCCGTCCCGTCCGCCCGCTTAGCCCGCCCCGCCCGACGCTGGTCGTAGCCGGCTGCGACCCGGCGTTCCCGCTGCTGGAGGCGCCGCTGGCCCTGCTCGACCCGCCGGTGTCGTTCGCCTGGTGGCCGTGCGCGAGCGGTCAAGCGCTGGAGCTGGCTGCGGCGGGGCTGGTGCACGCCGCGGGCGTGCACGGCCGGTCCGCCGACGACAACCTCGCTTCCGCGCGAACGGCTCTTCCGCAGGGCGCCGAGGTATATGGGTTCTGCGGGTGGCGCGAGGGACTCGTGCTCCAGGCCGGGCTGGCCGCCCGCGTGTCCGGCCTGGTCGACGTGGTGAAGGCCGGGCTGCGGCTGGTCAACCGGGAGCCTGGCTCGGAGGCGCGGCTGCTGCTCGACCAGGAACTGGCTGCGATCGGGGCCAGCCCGGGCGATCTGGCCGGTTACCAGAGCCAGGCCACCGGCCATCTGGACGTCGCGTCGGCCATCGCCGCCGGGCTGGCCGACGTGGGAGTGGCCAGCGAGCCGGCCGCGCTGGCTTACGGCCTGGACTTCGTCCCGTTGGCCGCCGAGCAGTTCGACCTGGTGATCCCGGCCGGCCAGGCCGGCTCCCGGGAAGTGCCGGGCCTGCTCAAGGTGCTGTCGTCGCGCTGGCTGCTGGACCAGCTGGCCACCTTGCCCGGTTACGACCCGGCGCCCTGCGGTGAGCACGTCGCGACGCTGCTGCCGCTGCGTCCGTAGCGCGCGGCGAAGCGGCGCAGGATGGCGGACGGGTGCGTGACGTTGCTGCGGGCGGCCATGGCCTTGAGGTCCTCGGCCTCTTCGGGCCGGAAGTACCCCGCGTACTTGTAGGCGTCGATCCGGGTGCACAGGCCGGTGACGTCCAGTTCGGGGTGGAACTGGGTGGCATACATGTTGGAGCCGACCCGGAACGCCTGGACCGGGCAGGTGGCCGAGCTGGCCAGCAGCGTAGCGTGGCCCGGCAGCCGGCTGATCGCTTCCTTGTGGCCGGTGAAGGCGTCGAACGTGTCCGGCAGGTCGCGCAGCAGGGGATCGGCGCGGCCCTCGGGGGTGAGGCTGATCGTGACCGCGCTGACCGGCTCGGTGTACTGCCGGTCCACGGTCGCGCCCGTGTGCCGGCCGAGCGCCCCGATCCCGTAGCAGGCCCCGAGGAAGGGGAAGTCCGCGCTGACCACCCGGCCCAGCAGCGCGCTCAGATCGGCCTCGATCCGCCGCTGGACTGCGGACTTCTTATCCTCCGGATCGGTGTAGTTGAACGGCCCGCCGCCGAGCATGATGCCGGACCAGTCCTGGAGGTCAATGGGACCCAGCGGGCGCTGCTCCAGCCGTATCCGGCACAGCTCGCCCTCGTTCAGCCCAGCGTGGGCCAGAAACGACGCGTACTCGTTGTCCGACGCGGCGTCCTCGGCGCGGACCCCGAGCAGCAGGAACGGTTTCACCTGTTCACCCTAGCGATTTGACGACCGTTCAGTGGACGCGTGCCAGACGGTGATCTTTAGCCCAAGCCAATCCCGAGTTGTGGCAGTGTGGAGGCATGCTGTTCCCCACCTCGCTGGTCGGCAGTTACCCTCAGCCGGACTGGCTGATCGACCGGGGCCGCCTCCGGCACCGGTTCCCGCCCCGGGTGCGGGCCACCGAACTGTGGCGCGTGGAGCCCGCCTACCTGGAGCAGGCCCAGCGGGACGCGACCCTGCTCGCCATCCGGGACCAGGAGCGGGCCGGCCTGGACATCCTGACCGACGGCGAGCAGTGCCGGGAGAGCTACTCCAACCGGTTCGCGACCGCGCTGGACGGCGTGGACATCGACAATCCGGGCACGGCGCTGGACCGCAGCGGCTCGCCGAACCCGGTGCCCCGGGTGGCCGGCCCGATCCGGCGTCGGCATCCGGTCGAGGCGGCGGATGCTGAGTTCCTGCGGGCCAATACCGGCCGGACGGTCAAGATGACGGTGCCCGGCCCGTTCACCATGGCCCAGCAGGCGCAGAATGACTACTACACCAGCCCCGAGGACCTGGCGCTCGGCTACGCCGAGGCGGTGCACGACGAGGTGGCGGACCTGTTCGCGGCGGGCGCCGACATCGTGCAGCTGGATGAGCCCTACCTGCAGGCCCGGCCGGAGGAGGCCCGCAAGTACGGCGTCAAGGCCATCAACCGGGCGCTGGACGGCATCACCGGCACCACGGCCGTTCACCTGTGCTTCGGTTACGCCGCGATCATCCACGACCGGCCGGAGGGGTATTCGTTCCTGCCGGAGCTGGCCGCGTGCGAGTGCGACCAGATCTCGGTCGAGACCGCCCAGTCCGGCCTGGACTGCGAGGTCCTGTGCCGGCTGGACGGCAAGACGATCATTCTCGGCGTGCTCAACCTGGGTGACGAGACCGTGGAGAGCCCCGATGAGGTCATCGCCCGGGTCCGCCGGGCTCTGGAGTACGTGCCGGCTGAGCGTCTCGTGCTGGCCCCGGACTGCGGGATGAAGTACCTGCCGCGGGCGTCGGCCTTCGGCAAGCTGTCCGCGATGGCCGCCGCCGCGGCCACGCTGCGCGCCGAAGCCGCCTAGCTCGGTTCGAGGTAGTAGCGCCTAGCTCGGTTCGAGGTAGTAGAGCGCCAGGCTGGCGACGCTCATCGCCGCGCCGGGCGTGGTCTGGCCGGTCGGGCTCTGGCAGTGGCAGTCGAGGTTGGGGAAGACGCCGCCGATCGCGAGGTCAAAGATGATGTGGTACCCGTGGTCCACACCCTGGGTCCACGCGGTGCTCCCGACCCGGCTCTCGTTGACGCTGAAGTACTCCTGGCCGTTGTGGTACCAGCGGATCTGCTGGTCGGCGGCGTTACGGCGGTCGACGACCACCGCGTAGCTCTGATAGCTGGTGCCACAGCTGGGACAGGGCCGCAGCCCGCTCCCCAAACCGGAGCCCTCGTGACACGGGCCGGTCGTCCCGTCCGGATTCTTCTGGATGAGGTTGCCGCAGTGCAGCGTGCCCGAGTCGTGGGTGGCGGAGTCCACGTCCTCCAGGATGTCGATCTCCCCGGTCTCCGGCCATTTTCCCGGTCCCACCAGCCAGAAGGCCGGCCAGTAACCGGTCAGGTTCGCGGCGTCGGGCTGCTTGATGGATGCGGTGACCATCATCTCGCCGCCGGCCGGGGCGCCGAAGTTGGTGTTCCTGGTCTGGATTCGGGCCGAGGTCCAGGAGGAACCGTTCCGCAACGGGACGATCTGCAGATCGCCGTGGCCGTCGAGGCGCACGTTCGAGGTTGAGGCGGTGTTCCGCTCGATTTCACCGGTGCCGAACGTGCCCTGACCGGTGTCGAACTTCCACGTGCTGCTGTTGAGGCTCTGGCCCGCGGGCCCGTTGAAGCTGTCCGACCAGACCTTGACCCACGGTTTGGCCGGGGCGGTGGGCATCGTCTGGACCGAGGGGGCGGGCGCGTCGGCTGAGCAGCCCAGAACCGTCACGGCGATGGCGACGCCGATCCCTGCCATCAGCACCCGGGATCTGCGTGCAGCCCTGGTGCGCACGGTCTTGCCCCCCAAGGATGCGGCCGTGACCAGCAGGCAAAACGGGCAAACGCCCATCACCCCGCATGTCGTGGAAGAAGGCTATCTTGCCGACGGCACTCCGGAACGCACTGAAGCTTATCTTGAATTCGCTATCTTGAATTCGTTTCTGGGGGGATCAGGCCTGGCGGCGCAGCCAGGCCTGCGGCTGGCCTGATTCCGCGGCGATAGCCCTCCAGGTCCAGCCGTCGGCCCGGCGCCGTCTGATGTAACCGGCTACGGTGGCGTAGCCCAGAGCGCCCGCGACGTCCGCGGCCCGCTGCTGGGCCGCGTGCCGTTTGGCCGCGTGCGCGACGATCTCCAGCCCATGCCGGCGCAGCGCGGATTCGACCTGGTGGGCGGAAAGGCCGGTTTCTGTGGCGATCGCGTTGACGGTCTGGTACCCGATGTGGTGCCGTTCGCGCAGATAGCTGGCCACGTCATCGAAGCCGAGGCGGCGCACGACGGGCAGCCACGCGACGTCAGGCCGGCCTGCGCTCCGCTGCCGGGCGAGGCGCGCCAGGGCCGGGTCGAGCTGGCTGAGGTGCCGGGACAGCCAGTCCTTGTGCAGTCCGGCCGCGCGGCTGATTGCCGCCAGGCTGGCGCCCGCCGCCATCTGGGCCCCGACGAGGGCCTGGATGTCGGGATAACCCTGCCGGTGGGCCACCTCGGCCGCGACCGCGGCCACGTGCTCGCTGGCACGCTGCCGGTTCGCTTCGGCGGAACGGGCGCGCGAGGCCGGCGTGGCGGCTTGGGCCGCCTTGCGGCGGCGCTGCTCCGGGAAGGGCCGTCCCCGTGCCGCGGCCGCGGCGGCGCGGGTCAGTTCCCCGCGGCGGGCGCGTTCGCGTCCGGCGGCGCTGCCATCGCGGATCGCCGGATCGAAGACGAGGCGCGCCGACAGGGACGCGGCCCGGAGCTTGCGGGTTTCCGTGCCCTCCAGCGGCTGGCTCCGTTCCAGGCCGAACGTCTCGCAGTACCGTTCCTTGGCCCAGCCGTGCGAAGCCAGATGTGCTGCGACCGACCGGAACGCGCGACCGCAGAGGTGGCACGTCACCCGCCCGCCGTCGGAGATGATCTCA
>JBEKCN010000338.1:0-5239 GCA_050014855.1 Streptosporangiaceae bacterium
GGCCTGGCCCGGGGCCGGTTCCTGCTGCTGACCGACGCCGACTGCGTGGCCCGGCCCGGCTGGATCGAGCACCTGACCGCCCGCCTGGCCGCCGGCGACGTGGCCGCCGCCGGCGGGACGATCGTCAAGCACCAGCCCGGGACCTGGGCGCAGCGCCACGCCATCTCCGTGGTCGACGGGCAGCGCAGCCTCAGCTACCTCCCCGCCCTGCACCTGCCCTACGTCGCCGGGGCCAACGCCGGATTCGTGACCAGCGCACTGCGCGAGGCAGGCGGTTTTGACGAGGAACTGCTGTCGGGCAACGACGTGGACGCCTGCTACCGGCTCGGGCTGCGCGGCCACCGGGTCGGCCTGGCCCCGGACGCGGTGATCGAGCACGAGGACCGGGCCACCGTCACCGCGCACTTCCGCCGCTTCTACACCTACGCGGTCTACCAGGTGCTGCTGTACGCCAAGTACAAGCACATCTCCGGCAAGCGGTACGTGCTGGACGCCTACCCCCTCCGCCGCGCCCTCCAGGCCGCCGCCAGCGCGCCAGGCTGCACGGCACGCCTGCTGCGCGGTGACCCGGGACCGGCCTCGGCCGCCGCGCTCCAGCTCATCGAGGCCGCCGGGGTGCTCTGCGGCGACATCAGCGGCGCGATCCGGTTCCGCCAGCCCTACCTGTGACGCACCTGCCACCACCGACAGGAAAGGAGCCCGGCCGTGAGCATGCCGGACCGCCCGCCCCTCGTAAAGTCCCGTGAACGGCACCTCACCCGCCGCGGCGTGCTCTGGCTCGGCCTGCGCTGCGACGTCCGCTGCAAGTTCTGCTACGACGAGCACGTCCCCGCCGCGCAGAAAGGCTGGCTGAGCCTGGAGGACGCGATCCGGGCGCTGGATAAGTTCCGCTCCTACTACGGCAACGAGTTCGTCGACTTCATGGGCGGCGAGCCGACCCTGCACCCGGCGATCCTCGACATCACCGCGCACGCCGCCAGTATCGGGCTGCGCCCCACCGTGATCACCCACGGCATGCACCTCGCGCGGCCCGAGCGGGCCACCGCGTTCGCGCAGGCGGGCATCCACGACTTCCTGGTCTCCGTCCACGGCACCGGCGAGACCGCCCGTGCGATCCACGGCCGGGGCAGGGACAACGCCGCACGTCAGGAGCGGGCACTGGACAACCTCCGCGCGCTCGGCGTCCCGTTCCGGTTCAACGTCACGATGATCCGCGACAACCTCACCGAACTGGAGGCCATCGCCGCGCTCGCCGCCGGCAAGGGCGCGCGGGTGGTCAACTTCCTGACCTTCAACCCCTACTTCGAGTGGGAACGCGACGTCGAGATCAGCTTCCAGGCGCGCCACTCCGACATCGCCCCTCACCTGATGCGGGCGATCGACATCTGCACCGCCGCCGGGGTCGAGGCCAACGTCCGGTACATGCCGCCCTGCCAGCTTCCCGGCTACGAGCAGCACGTCTACACCGGCTACCAGCTTCCCTACGACCCCCACGAGTGGGATTACAACTCCTGGTACGACACCGGTTATCCGGGACAGCCGGGAGAGGACTGGTACTACCAGGCATCCGGGCGGCAGCGCGAACGGCACGACTACCACGAGGTCCCGACGTGCGGCGGGTGCGCGCTGCGCGACGTCTGCGACGGGTTCCACGCCCAGTACGCCGCCCGATGGGGCGGCAGCGAGGCCGTCCCGTACCCCGGGCCGCCGGTCACCGATCCCCGCCACTTCATCCGGCACCAGGACAAGTACCAGTACCCGCCCGGAGAGCCGGGCTCCGGCCCTGGCCCGTCGGCATCGTCGAGCACGGAACTGGCCGCGCCGCTGGGCCTGACCGCGAGCGGGGGCGCAGTCGCACGCCGAAAGCTCCCGGCCGGGCAATGAGCAGGCTGTCGCGGATCACCGTGGCGGTCACGGCAGCGGGGGTGGCACGGCAGGGGCTCGTCCTGGCGGGCATCGTGCGCTCTGCCCGGTTCCTGCGCCAGGACCGGGATCCGCGCCCGCCGTCCCCAGGCGGCGCGGCGGCGCCGAGGTTCTTCATCGCGGTGCCGGTCCTGCGCGAGGCGGCCATCCTGCCCGGGACCGTCGCTCACTTTCAGGCGCTGGCCTGCGGGCACGCGGCCACGGTCGTCATCATCACCACCGAGCGCGAAGCCGGGGAAGCGGCCCGGCATGCCGCCGCTGGTGACACGGTCGCGGCGGCCCGGGAACTGGCCCGCGAGGGCAAGTGCGTCCACCTGCACAACCCCAACCCCCAGGGGCTCAAAGCCGACCAGCTCAACCACGCGGCGGCATGCTGCGCGGCGATGCTCCCCGACGGCATGCCGTCCTCTCAGACGTTCCTGGCCTGCTATGACGCAGACTCCCGGCCGCCGCTGGACTCGCTGGCCCGCTTCACCCGGGCCATCGCGGACCATCCCGGAGCGGATGTCTTCCACCAGTCCTCCCGCTTCGAGTCCCGCCTGCGCCCGGCCGCCGGGCCGCTGCGCTGGGTCGGCGCGGCGGTCTGCGATGCCGGGGCGCTGCGCGCCAACCGGTTCGTGCTCGGCTTCGAGCTTCCCCGGATCCTCAACCGCTCCGGCCAGGTCAGCGCCGCCAAACGGGCACTGTGCTCGGGCGTGTACGCGCACGTGACCGGCCACGGGCTGTGCGCCCGGCTGTCGCTCCTGGAGAAGCTGCCCTTCCCCGCCCGCTCGCCGCTGGAGGACATGCACTACAGCTTCATCCTGTGCTCCCGGGCCCTGCCCATGGTGCCGGTGCCCAGCCTGGATTCCGCTGAGGTGCCCGGCACCGTGACCGCCCAGGTACAGCAGGCGGCCCGCTGGTTCTTCGGCCCGGCCCGGTTCGCCCGCTACCTGAAGGACCCGGCGGTACGCCCCGGCTGGCGGGCCACAATGATGGCAGCCTCAGCGTTCGGGTCAGCGGCCGAATGGGCCGGCTGCGCCATTGTCCCGGCCCTGGCCTGCGTCCTGATCGCGGCCGGCACCCCGCCCGTCCGGGTCACGGCGGGCTGCTATGCGGCAGTCTGCGCCGCGCAGGTCGTGCTGACCGAGGCATGGCTCGGTGCACCGGGAACGCCCGGCGCCCGCCTGGCCCGCATCGCGGCCTTTCCCCTGGCCTGCGGGGTGCACGGCGCAGGCGGCATCCTGGGGTGGATACGGCTGGCCGGCGGCGCATCCGGCGCCGGGAAAACCGAACGCGGACCCCGCGAATGACGGCGCAGCCGTGCATCGTCGCCCTGGAAGGCCCGTGCTGCGCGGGCAAGACCACCCTGGGCCGCCTGCTGATACAGGAGCTGTGCGAGCTGGCCGTAACCTTCGTGCCCTGCTACGCCGACCACGCCGGCGGCGGACGGTTCCTGCCGCGCCAGCAAGCGGACACGGTAGCCGAACGCGAGCAGGCGCTGCGCCAGCTTCTGCTCATCGAGGCGGGACGGCTGGCGCAGGTGCCGCAGGCATGCGATGTCATCCTGGAAGACCGCAGCGTGCATACCCTGCTCGCGCATTCCTACGCCCTCCAGTGCAGGACCGGCACCGGCTTCCTCGCCCCTTCAGCGCGGCTACTCCGCAGCTCCCCCGTCCCGGCATGGCCGGACCTGGTGCTCTATCTCGACCTGCCGCAGGACGCTGTACCGGAGCGGAACCCGGGCAAGTTCCCGCCCGGCAGCATCTACACCGACCCTGACTTCAACGCCACCGTCCGCGCATATTTCCGGCGGCTCGCCAGCCGGAAAACCCCGCCAGTGGCCTGGCTTGATGCGACCCTAAAACTACCGGACCTAGCGCGGCTCGCGGCAGCGCGCATCCGGCACGAAACAGGACAGGAAACCCTCAAGGGAGCCGTATGAACCAGGTGCCGCTGTCAGGGCGGGTGATCTTCTCCGACTGGCACGGCGTGCTTTCCCGCGACCCTTTCTGGACCTCGATCCGGCTCAGCGCCACCCACCCCTTGCACGAACAGCTCGAAGCGGGCATGGCCGGGGTGTTCGATCCCGCCCGCGACATCGCTAACGAGTGGATGAAGGGCCTGCTGTCCTCCGACCAGGTCATTGCCGAGATGGGCATCCAGCTCCGCGGCCGGTTCCGCGACGACTTCCTGGCCCGCCGTCTGGACCTGGACTGCACGCGGATGCAGGTCAACGCCGGCCTGTTCGAGGTGCTGCGCGTGATCCGGGCCGAGGCCATGGTCGTGATAGCCACCGACAACATGGACTGCTTCGCCCGCGCTTTCGAGCATGCCCGCAGCCGCAGGCACCGCCCCGGCCGCGAACGGGAGACGCTGGCGGACTGGGCCGTCATCTGCGACGACATCATCTGCTCCAGCCAGGCCGGAGCGCTGAAAAGCGAAGACCCCCAGACGTTCTTCGGGCCGTGGCTCGCCGTCCACGGGGTCGGCTTCAGCGACGCGGTGCTCATCGATGACCGCGCCGACAACTGCGCCGCGTTCACCAGCCAGGGCGGCGCCGCCATCCAGTGGAAGATGGGCAGCAGCGAACTCAGCGAAGTCACTCGACGTCTCAGGCAGTGGCTCGATGAAGATCCCGGCACCGCCCCCGCTTCCACGGTGTGCAGCGCGCCGGCAGCCAGCTGACCGGGCCGGGATAGCTAGCAAACCTCCATGCGCCATGATCAGGACATGCCCACCCGCCGGGCTGGCACGGGCCTGCGGCGGCGGTCGGACGCCAGGCGCTGCCGTTCCACCGCAGGCCACAACCCGGCAAGCACGCCGTCCGTGCCCAGTGCCGCATCACATCGCGTCGCCAGGTACCACGTCGCCCACCGTTGCCCCTTCTCCACCTTGGACACGAACTCCTGGCTATGCCAGACCAGCGTCGCCAGTTCTCGCTGCGTCAGGTCGCGCGCCGTCCGCCAGTGGCGCAGCTCAGCACCGAACCGGTCCCGCGCGGACGCCTCCGGCGTCAAAACCCTCGGACGTCTCCCCATCACGAGCCTCGCGCAGAAGGTCCTCGCGCCTACGACACAATGACGGCCCACACCACCTTGCCGGGGGTGCCGTCTTCGGGCGCGTACCAGCCGACCCGGTCGCTCATGGACTCGACCAGCAGCAGGCCACGCCCGCTTTCGTCGCACGTGCCGGCGTCCCGGGGCTGCGGGGTGCCGGGGCAGAAGTCACGCACCAAGATGGTCAGCTCGCCCTCGTTGAAGGTGAGGATCAGCACGATGACGGGCGAGGCGAGCTGCTGGCGGGAGGCGAGCATCGAGTTAGTGATCAGCTCGGA
>JBEKCN010000339.1:0-5236 GCA_050014855.1 Streptosporangiaceae bacterium
CACGAGAGCAGGGCCTCAGAGCGTGGGCTGCGGCGCTGGCGGCCGAGCTGCCGCCGCTGACCAGCTCGCAGGCGGCGGCGGTGGCCAGGATCGCCGCGCGGCTCGACGCCCGCAACGGTCAGGAGCCAGCGGCGTAACGCTCTCCCGGCCCTGGTATCCGTCACTCATCTTCCTGGTACCGGCGGCAGGCCGCAGGACCGGTGTTAGCGGCCTATTTACCTGCACATAGTGCCATGATCAACGGCAGCGCTCTTTGCGCTGCTCTAGCTGTCACGGAGCGCGACCGACCCTGTTGGCCTGACTGTGGCCAGACCGATCAGAACGCCGATTTTGTGCGACCCTGCACTGACTCGGCGTGATGAACTGTCACATACAGAACAACCAGTTCTGGGTTTGCCGTCTGCCGGACTATAACGCATCTGCGGATGTTGGCGGGTCTGTCAGGAGGATCCTTACTGAGTCCAGCCCTGGTAGCGGAGGCGTCTCGAATTGGTGCAGCAGGCACCTGATCATGCCGTCTGGCTGGGTTTCTGCAGCCGAGGCGACGGACAGTGCACCTTCTAGCTCACGCTTAGCGTCGGTGCTACGTCCCACCCCCACCATGGCGATGGACCGGAATAGCGCCTTTGTCCAAGGGACCAGCAGGGTGCCGGGGGAAGACAGTGCCGCCTCAAAGTGGTCTCGCGCTACAGCCTGATCAGTCGGCCAGGCGATGGCGCCAAGCAGAACACGTGCGCCGAGTACGTCACCAGGCCTTAGGCGTAGGGCCTCGGAAAGACAGGAAGCTGCTTCGTCGTACCGACCGAGGCCGAACAGCAGAGTTCCCTTGTTGAAATAAAGGGACGGATTTCCGGAGTCCAGCGAGATCGCCTGATCGTAAGCGGCCAGGGCACCTGCAGGTTGCTCCGCGAGCTCCAGTGCGTAGGCTTGCCCGGCGTGGCTCAGCGGCTCGCGCGGCCGGGCGTGCAGGAGTGTCTGGTAGGCAGCCAGTACGTCGGCGAGATGTCCGGTGCTCACGTGCGTGGTGGCGTCGTAGAGTGCTTCAGTTGCCTGGTCTGGTTGCTGGTGGTTGAGCTGGACCTCAGCCATTAGGAGAGCTCCCAGGCCGCGGTCGCGGGCCCGGGCCAAGCTGGCCCAGGCCAGTGCCTTCTCGTGGTTCCCAGTTGCCAGTAGTGCGCGGGCCTGCTGGAACGGATCGGGCCGGCCGGTAGATACGGAGGCGTACCCATCAGGTCGGTTCTCCCCTAGCAGCATGAGGCCACGGTGAATCCACAGGTGCGGATCGGCAGGCTCCTGGTAACAGGCGTCAGCCATGGCCTGCACGCACGCTGGCTCAGACAAGCTGTTAGCGTGCTCGGCATGATAGGCGGCCGATGAGGGCCAATCGGGCGCGCAAGCCATCCAGTCCTGTACGACCTCCGGCAAGCGTTCAGTTGTCTGCTTGGCCCGGAGTCGAGCGTAGGCCGCAGTTACCCCAGAGTGTCGCGCTGCAGCCAGAAGTCTGGCATGAAGCGCTACATCCTCGTTGTCCGCGTTCACTTCGGCCAGAGCCGCCATCGTGACTTGCGCGTCGCTGCTGAGCAGTTCGAAATGCCCGGCCAGGAAGCTCTCGGACTCATCCCAGCTGGCGGTTAGCATCCATTCTACGGCACGTGCGGTTAGCGGGTCGTCAATGGCGAGACAAATCCGGTCACGGGTAGCGGATGGTGCACTGTCGCCTGGGACAAGAGCAAGGGCTTGATCGATGTCGGCGAGCGCCTCATCGTATCGGCCAATTACGTAGTATGCCTGGGCGCGGGCATGAAAGGCAGTGCCGTAATCAACGTCAAGTTCGATTGCCTTCCCGAAGTCTGTTAGCGCTTTATCGTGATTTCCCATGCAGAGATGCGTTACTCCACGTATTACGAATACCCATGCTTGTTCATAGCCGCAGCCGATAACGCCGTTCAGGTCTTCTATTGCGGCCTCGTAGCGTTCAGTCAGGCGGTGGATATTGCCGCGGACCGCGGTGGCTCTGGCATTGCTGGGGTCGATGCTGAGAGCTCGCTCCACCGCTTGAAGCGCATCCTCGTAGCCAACCAGCCCGATGAGGGCTTCTGCGCGATCGATGTGCGCGTCGGCATTTTGTCCGTCTAGTTCGATCGAGGTGTCGAATGCTTTGAGGGCGTCTTCTTCCCGGCCGATACGGGACAGCACCGTACCCCATTGCCTTTGCGCGTCTGGGCTGTCCGGTTCCATTTTTACGGCCAGTTGGGCTGTTGCGTAGGACGCGTCTTCCGGGCGCGGACTGGTTGCTGGGGGTTCTGATGGGAGGCGGCGGCTGAGGTCCACCAGGCTGCGGCCGATCCATCGCCGCAGTTGGGTGGCTGATTCAGGCGACTGGGCCGCGGCACTGGTCAGGTGCCGGAACGCTGCGAGGAGGTCATTGTTGTGGAGGGCGTACTGGCCGTTGAGCCATTGCAAGATGGCCAGGCGCTCGCCGGTGCACCCGGTGTCCGGTTCGACAGGTGAATGGTGGTCGTCGCGGCCCAGCCAGGAGAACGCGTCGGCTCCTGACTGACCGAAGAGTGCTGTTATGGGGCCGACGGTGTCACTGAGCAGCCGAAGCTGACGCTGTTCATCGTCGGCCGTGAAGGGGATGAAGCGGCGGGCTATGTCAAGCAGGGCACGGCCTACGGCGCGGTTGTAGACGATAGCTGCCGGGAACGCTGCCCGCAGTGCGGCCCATCCTTGCTGGTTGTCGGCCCAGAAACGGTGCCAGGCGAGGGCGAGCATGTCTGCGATCCAACGCCTGTCTTTCAAGCGCTGCTCAAGGGTCGGCAGGTTCTCGTGATGATCCGCGAGACGCTGTTCCAGGCATGCGACTGCCCGCTGGTTGATCCGCCGCACCTCGGGCCGCTGGAATCGGCCGAGCAGGTACCTAGCGAGAAATGCCTGGATCGTGTCATGGAGCCGGTACTGGCCGGCCAGAACGAAGTCGTAACGCAGCGCCAGCGATTCAAACGATTCCGTGACTTGGCTTGTGTCCCAGATGGCTGCGATCAGGTCCGCGTCGTCAGGGTAGAGGAGAAGCGCCAGCCCGTAGATCTTCTCCTTGTCAGTCCCGCTGAGATGGACAAGGAACCGCTTCGTCATCCCCTCTACGACAGCCCTGCGATCCGTGCCTATGGGCACGGGGTCGGCGATCGTTTCGATCGGCACCCCATGCGCCCACAGGGAAGCCGCCAGCCGTACTGCCAGCGGGATTCCCGCAGTGGCTGTCAAGAGCCTGCCGGTCTCGCCGTCATCCGCCTGACGGTGAGGCGCTGCCCTGATGAGGTATGCGCGCAGCGTATGGGCGTCAAACGCACCGAGTTCGTGGACCCTCAGCCTCTCGCCCGGCACTGCTTTACGGTATGCGCTGAGCTCACTGAGCTGCCCGCCAGGCACGTAATCGCTGTAGAACCCGAGTTCTGTGGATAGTCCCGGCGGATCGGCCTCGAACCTGCCGGACAGCACCCACGCCACCCTGGGACCGCTCTCCCGCATAATCGCCCGAAGCCACGGCCCCGCCGGGGAGACGATCTCGCACGTATCCGCCAGCAGCACAATCGGCCGGCGAGCGGCCGCCTTGGCAAGCCCGGCAGCGAAAGCCGACGCGAGCAGATCCAGCGGGCGGACCAGCAGTTCGTAATCCTCAGGAGCAAGCCGGTTGCGCAGCCATGACTCTCCGTTCTTCCACATCGCAGACAGCGCGTCAACCGCCGCCCCGGCCGCCTGCGCCGCTTCGCCGACTCCTGGCGGAACGCCGAACACCTCGCCTGTCTGAAGCACCGACCCGGCCAGCTTTGCCGAACGGCCCAACGCCGTATCAGGCTGGGTGTCGCCGCCCAGCCCGCTACCCATAGGCTCTACCTGAGCCCTCACCCTGGCAAGGCGGACACGCAACTGCCGGAACTGCTCGAAATAGCTGGCTATCTTGCCGTTACGAGAGCATTCCCGCTCCAGCTCATCCAGCGCTGCCTCGAACAGCGCAGCACGTCCGAGTCCCGGGTCCAGCGTCCGGATATCCGCCCAGTCCACCCGGATAACCTCATACCTATCCCGGCTGACGCCCTCTACCGCGATTTTGTGGAACCTCTCACAGAGCCTGGTCTTTCCGATCCCGCCGATCCCGTGGATGATCATCACCTGCGACCAGGAGTGCCCGGGCTTCTTCGCGGCGCGGGAAAGCTCACCAAGGAGATTCCGGAATTCATCCTGTTCGAGGGTCCGGCCAAGGAACAGCTCCCGACCGCCTGAATCCCCGGCCGCGCCATCCCCGGCCGTTACTGGAGAATCCCCGGAATCGTATGACGCCTCAGCCGGAGGCAATCCCAGAGCCTGCACCTGGGCAAGGCCCGGCACGGCTAGCTGACTACCTGAGTCCAAGCCGCCATGAAGGATCTCGAACTCAAGGTCGTCGGCCCAGACTGTGCCAGTACCAGACAATAGGAAGCCGAAAAAGATGCGGGCAGCCTCGACAGGGACGTCAAGCACGATCTCGTACTGCGCCCACTCGGTCGACCCAGCAATCGAGCGGTCAACGGGATAACTCATGTTATCAAAACGCAGCATCTCGTCATTCTCGCCGTCTACACGCAGCCAAAGGCCCGCCCACCCCCGGACATCCACTGTTTTAAGGAATCCCGAGTAACGCACGACCGCCCCGCGGAATCTGTCAGCAGCAAAGAAATTCGTCAGGGTTCCGAAACCAGCAGGAGGGCGCTGACCGACGCAGCGGATACGGCCGCTCGCCCCAGGCGTATGCAATACGGAAGAATCAACTGCAAGCTCATACCCCTCCCCACCACCACCCCACCGGTTAGGCCGCCCATCCGGCCCGGCGCCATCGTCGAAGCCAAGATTCTCAGGCCCTGTTTCACTACCCATGACAGCTCACAGGTTCCGCGCATTGACCGATACCACAGCGCAGTCGACCTTGGCATCTGACTCCTGTCAGGGAACCCCTCCCCACAGGAGAGCTAGCTCCGCTTACCTTTCCCACACGCACCCCCAGGCGCTCAGAACTCCATTCTCGTCGGTCATCGCCGACGAGAAAAGGGGCAGGCATTCAGCAACTAGATCCCGGATCCTGGACAAGCGGTCAGCCGATCCGGCTCCGTTAGCGGCAAAGGCGCTGCTGTGGAAGCCTCGCTGGCACAGCAGCCGGAGAGCGGCACTGTCAGCTACGTGCTGAGTGCATGGGCAGAACGGC
>JBEKCN010000340.1:0-6921 GCA_050014855.1 Streptosporangiaceae bacterium
CCGGAATCCCATGGTCGTGATGATAGTGAGGCCCGGGCCGGTAAACCCCCGCCGCGGTTATCGGCCGGGGCGGTACTGGACCGACCGGGGGCGGTACCGGACGGAGAGTGATTCGCCCCGTTTGCACAGTGATTGGCGCCCTTCGGACAGTGATTTACGCTAACCGGAAAGTGATCAATCCAGCCCAGGGATGGGCAGCGGCGGTGACGCTATCTAGTCTGGAGGTGATCAAGCCTGCTGAGCGAAGGAAGGGCGCTGATCTGATGACGGCGGAACTGTCCCCGGCAAACCGGGAACGCATGATCGACCAGATGACCCGGGATGAGGTCGACGTCCTTGTGGTGGGCGGCGGAGTGGTCGGGGCGGGCTCCGCGCTCGACGCCGTGACCCGCGGGCTCACCACGGCGATCGTCGAAGCGCGCGACTGGGCGAGCGGCACATCGAGCCGGTCGAGCAAGCTGATCCACGGCGGTCTGCGCTACCTGGAGATGTTCGACTTCGGCCTGGTCCGCGAGGCCCTGCACGAGCGCGGCCTGCTGCTCGACCTGATCGCCCCGCATCTCGTGCACCCGGTGCGGTTCCTTTACCCGCTGCAGAAACACTGGGAACGTCCCTACGTGGGCAGCGGCATCGCGCTGTACGACGCGATGGCGATCACGTCCGGCACGGCCCGCGGGCTGAAACATCACCGGCACCTGACCCGCAAGCAAGCGCTGCGCGAAGCGCCCGCTCTGCGCAGCGACGCCCTCACCGGTGCGATCCAGTACTCGGACGCGCAGGTGGACGACGCCCGGCACACGATGACCGTGGTGCGCACCGCCGTCTCCTACGGTGCGCTCGCCTCCAGCCATACCCAGGTCACCGGCTTCCTCCGGCAGGGCGAGCGGGTCACCGGCGCCGCGCTCGTCGACCTGGAAACCGGCCGGACCTTCGAGGTGCGCGCCAAGCAGGTGATCAACGCCACCGGGGTCTGGACCGACGACACCCAGGCTCTCGCGGACACCCGCGGGCAGTTCCACGTGCGCGCGTCCAAGGGCATTCACCTGGTGGTGCCCCGGGACCGGCTGCAGTCCACCACCGGGATCATCCTGCGGACCGAGAAGAGCGTGCTGTTCGTCATCCCCTGGGGACGGCACTGGATCATCGGCACCACCGACACCGACTGGTCGCTGGAGAAGGCCCACCCGGCGGCCAGCTCCACCGACATCGACTACCTGCTCGAGCACGTCAACTCGGTGCTCAGGTCACCACTCACCCGCGAGGACGTGGAAGGGGTCTACGCCGGCCTGCGGCCGCTGCTGACCGGCGAGTCCGAGTCGACCTCCAAGCTGTCCCGCGAGCACCTGGTCGGCCATCCGGTCCCCGGCCTCGTCGTGGTGGCGGGCGGCAAGTACACCACCTACCGGGTGATGGGCAAGGACGCCGTCGACGAAGCGGTCTTCGGGCTGGACGTGCGCGTCCCGGAATCAATCACGGACCGGATCCCGCTGCTCGGGGCGGACGGTTACCGGGCCCTGTGGAATCAGCGCCGCTCGCTGGCCGCCGAGGCCGGGATTCACCCGGCCCGCGTCGAGCATCTGCTCAACCGCTATGGCTCCTGCGTACACGACCTGCTGGCCATGATCCGCGAGGATCCGGGACTGTCCGAGCCCCTGCCGGGCGCGGATGACTACATGCAGGTCGAGGCGGTCTACGCGGTGACACACGAGGGTGCTCAGCACCTGGACGACGTGCTGGCCCGGCGGACCCGGATCTCGATCGAGTCCTGGGACCGCGGGGTGGCCGCCGCCCCCACCGTGGCGGAGCTCATGGCCGGCCCGCTGGGCTGGGACGAGGAGCAGACCAAACGGGAGGTCGAGCACTACCTGGCCCGGGTGCGCGCCGAACGCGACTCCCAGACCAAGCCCGACGACGACACGGCCGAAGCGGCCCGCCTCGGCGCCCCGGACATCGCCGCGCTGCGCTTACCCGCCCCGTGCGCTGTCCATGATCGGCGCTGGTTTTCCGCAATCCGCAGTAGCTGCGGAAAACCAGCGCCGGTGCGCGCTGCTGATTACTTTCGCGCGGTCGTGAACTCGGCCGCGGCCCCGCGGGCGATGGCGGTGCCGTCCGAGGCGACCGTGATGAGGCGGCAGCCGCCGTCGAGGTACAGCCGCGCCGTCGCCCCGTCGGTGGCGTGCACTCCGACCGGTTTGCCGGCTGCCGCACAGCCGGCCCAGATCCGCTCCAGGGCCGGCCGCAGCACCGGGTCGCGCGGATTCAGTTCGCAGCCCAGCGCGTACGACAGGTCGCGGGGCCCGACGTAGATGCCGTCGACGCCGTCCACCATGAGCGTCGCGTCGAGTTCCTCGACCGCTGCGGCAGACTCGACCATCACGATGCAGAATGGCTCGGCCGCGGCCAGCACGCCGCCGGCGGAGCGGTACCCGGCCGGCGGGTAACGGCAGGCCCCGGCCACGTCGCGGGCCTGAGCGGCCGAATCCACGTTCGGCACGATGACGCCCTCGCAGCCCAGGTCGAGCGCCCGCCCGATGTCGGCCGGGTGCGCGTGCCGGACCCGCCCGACGGGGGTCGCGCCGGCCAGCCGGATCGCCGTGGTCAGGGCGGGCAGATCGTGCTCGGTCGCCCCGCCGTGCTGCAGGTCGATGACCACGTAGTCGAGGCCCGCGGCCGCCAGGAGCCGCACGCTGAGCGGGGAGGGAACCGCCGACCAGGCGCCGTACAGGGTCTCGCGGGCGACGAGGCGGGAGCGGAATGTGGGAGCCGTTGACATGGCTCAAGCGAACCACAACGGCCGCTCCTCTGCGGGCGCGGACTTCATCCGGCGGGTTGCTGTCCTTGACTAGCGCCCCAGGTCGGGCTTAGCGCAGACGCAGAACTCGTTGCCCTCGGGGTCGGTCATGACGACGAAATCGTCGTCCGGGTCACGATGGTGACGTACGGTCCTGGCGCCGAGCCCGGTCAGCCGCTCGACCTCGGCGGCCTGGTCGTCGGTGTACAGGTCCAGGTGCATCTGGTCCCGGGCCGTAACCGGCGTGCGGGACCGCTGCAGCGACACGTTGACGTGCTCGCCGCGCAGCAGCCGGAACTCGCCGTCGCCGTCCCAGGAGGGCGTGAGGTGCAGCACCTCGGACCAGAAGCGGGTCATGAGATCGATGTCCGCGCAGTTGATCACGGTGCTGCCGAGCCGGATCGCCACGGCCGCCCTCCCTACCTCATCACGTCGGCGTGGCCGGCCAGGGCCGCGGCGAGGGCGCCGGCTGCCGCGTCGACGTACCGGGCCAGGGCGGCGCCGGACGGCTCGTAGCTGGGATTCACCTCGGTGAAGACGGCAGCCAGAAGCCGGGGCATCCGGTAGAAGACGGGCAGCACCCCCGCCGCCACGGCCAGCGGCACACCCAGCCCGTAGTGCGGGAAGTTGGCCAGCGGCAGGTCGGCTGAGTCCACCGCGTCGACGTCGAAGTGCACCATTACGCCGTCGGCGGCCCCGGCGAGGGCGGCCACGGCCCGGGCCGCGCAGCCAGCCGGATCCGCGCGCACCTGCGGGCCGGTGAACCGGACCAGGCCCTCGGCCGCCTGCAGCGCACCGGCCGGGTTCGAATCGGGATCGGTCTCGTCGTAGCCGAACTGAACCAGCCGGGAGCTGGGCAGCATCGGAAAGTGCGGGCCTAGCCGGGCCAGCGGGTTGTCGGCCAGCCCGAGCAGATGGGCCGCCCCCATCGCGTCCAGGACCCCGCTGGAGGTCGTGGCCGGGGTGGCCAGGTCGGCGTCCCCGTCGAAATACAGCACGCCGGCGTCGGGAGCGTGGCGCTGCACGCCGGCCAGCACGCCCAGCGTGATCGTGCAGTCGCCGCCGAGCACCACCGGGAGCCGCCCGTCCGCCAGGGCCTTCGCGACCGCGTCCGCGACCGTCCCCGCCACCTGGACGACGGTGGCCAGGCTGCGTGCGGTGGCGGCCGGCTCGTCCGGGGTGAACGGGGCCGTGACGACGTCGCCGGCATCCGTCACGTCGAGCCCGGCATCGGCCAGCCGGGTGACGAAGCCGGCCGCGCGCAGGGCGGCCGGGGCGCGTTCCTGCCCGGCGTGGTGCGACCCGGCGCTGGTGGCCGCGCCAATCACCGCGACCCGCCGTGCCGTCATTCCTTGAGGCTCGCCGACCATGCCCCGATCATAGAAGTTGGAACAGCCGGGGCGCTGGTCACGTGGCGCGCCAGTCAGCGGGCGGTGCGCGCCGAGGAGGCCCGGACGACCAGGCGGCCGGGCAGCAGCCGGGCGCCGGTCGCGGTGCCGCCGGCGATCCGGGCCAGCAGCTCCTGCGCCGCGACCCGGCCGATCTGCTCCAGCTGCAGGTCGACAGTGGTGAGCGGCGGCCGGCACGAGGTGGCCAGCGGCCGCCAGTTGTCCACCCCGACCAGCGCGGCATCGTCGGGAACCCGCACCCCGGCGTCGCGGAGGCCGTCCGCGACGCCACGGCCGATCTCGTCGCTGGCGCAGAACACCGCGTCTACCGCGCCCGCGCGGATCTCGCCGATGAGGCCGGTGGCGGCTTCGCGGCCCCACTCCTCCGACCAGGGACCGTAGCGGGCCAGGCCGGCGGGCAGATCCAGGCCCGCTTCTTTGAGCGCGGCCCGGGCCCCCGCCTCACGCTGGCGCACGGCCAGCATGCGGACCGGGCCAGCGACGTAGGCGATCCGGCGGCGGCCGCCGGCCAGCAGGTGCCCGACGGCCAGCCGGCCGGCCTGCACGTCGTCGGAGATGACCGCGCGGTCCTGCGGCCGGTCGGACTGGGCGTAGGCGTAGACCACCGGCACGGGCAGCGACCCGATACTCGGCCGGACGTCGGTCTTGCGGGCGGTCACGACGATGCCGTCCACGCGCCGGTTGAGCAGCGTCCGCACGTACTTGCGCTCCCGTTCGGTGTCACCCCGGGCGTCACACAGGAACACCGAGATCGAGTCGGCACCGAGCGCGTCTTCCACGCCCTGCAGGATCGGGATGCTGAACCGGCCGATGCTGTCGCTGGTCAGCAGGCCCACGGTGAACGTCCGCCCGCTGGTCAGCGAGCGGGCCTGCAGGTTGGGCTCGAATCCCAGCTCGGCCGCGGCGGCCAGGACGCGGCGCCGGGTCTCCGGCCGCAGCTGGCCCGTGTCGTTCATGGCCTTGGAAACGGTCCCCCGGGACACCCCGGCCCGCTTCGCCACGTCCAGCACGGTGGGGTGGGCTCGCAAGTGCCTGTCATCTTATGTCCCCGGGATTGCCCGGGAGAGGTTGACCGGGCCGCCGGGCGAGGGTAATACTGCTGCGGAAATCGATTTCCGCGTCAGGGTAGCCGCGGGCGGGATCGCCATGATCCCCTGCGTGGTGCTGTACCTGGCGCTGCAGCGTTACTACTTGCAGGGCCTGATGAGCGGCGCGGTCAAGGGCTGAGCCCGCCGGCTCAGCTGCGCTGGGCGGCGGGGTTAAGCTCGGCTCGTGGATCGCGGCTCGGTACGCACAGCGTTCGAGGACCCCGCCGAATTCACCACCTCGCCGCTGTACCGCGCGCTCAGCCGGACGGTCGCGCGCACCGGCCAGCTCCTCGAGCTGGCCGCACGCGGGCGCCCGGGGCAGTACCCGACGTTCCTGTTCTTCGGTGCGGTGCACCTGCTGCTGCTCCGCGGCGCCGATCACCCGCTGGCCCGCTATTACCCCTCGGTGGCCGGCGACCGGGCGCTGCCTGCCGATGAGGCCGGCCCGGCGCTGGTCTCGTTCGGGGAGACGTTCGCGCCGGAACTCGACGCGATCATCAGCACCCGGCTCGTCCAGACCAACCACGTGCAGCGCGCGCTCGCGCTGCGGCTCGGGCTGAGCATGATCGCCCCGGCCGTGGCCGGGCCCGTGCACCTCATCGAGGTCGGCACCAGCGCCGGCCTCAACCTACGTTTCGACCGGTACGGATACCAGCTGAGCGGGCGGACGTACGGGGCCGCGGGCTGGCTGGGTGGCCAGCCATTGGGGGCCGGGCGCCACAAGCGCGGCGTCGTGAAGAGGCGCCGCCGACGGTGGCAGCGGCCATTAACTGGACGGCTCCGAATTCACGATGGCGGTGTGCAGGATCGCTATCGAGTACGCCCCGGCCACGGGGCTCATCAGCGTTATCATCGGGCCGGAGTTGCTGACATCGATCCCTTCCAGCTGGTACGTCCCCGGATTGAAGATCAGCTGAACGTGGGAAGGATCTCCCGCCTGGCTGATGCTGATCCCGGGCCGCCCGGCCGCGTCCGTGACGTGCCGCAGGGTGATCCGCGGCTGCTGCGAGGCTAGGGTGAAGACGGCCGCGGCCACCTTCGGGGGCAGCACCGGGACGTATTCCACGAGACTGGTGAGCAGCCCCCAGATGGGCGGGGAGCCGCCGAAGAGCTCCGGGAGATGCTTCAGATAGGTGGCGATCCGCCGCGCGCTGGTCGGCAGCCCACGCGCTGCTGCTCGGCTCTCACAACTGTCTAGTCTCCCGAACCGGCCGTCTGGTTCCACCGGCCCGCAGCGCGGCCAGAGAACCGGTCACCGACAGCGCGGTCTGAGGCTGGTGAGGTCTCAGGGAAGCGGTGCGGATGGACGGCTGCTGGATGACCTCAGCGGGCTGGGGTGGCGGTGCTCAGCGGCTGGGCGTGGCGGAGAAGCCGGCTTCCAGGTCGGCGCGGGTCAGGCCGGCGCCGGGGAGGTCAGAGGCGCGGCCGGGGGCCAGGCCGACGAGGTAGATGCGGGCCGCGCGGCGGGCGGTCTGGTCCCAGTCGGGGGCGTGCGGGAGGGGGCGAGCGAGCAGCGCACCCATGATGATTATGTCGCCAGAGGTGATGTCGGGCGCGATGGTGCCCTCGGCCTGGCCCCGGGCCAGCACCCGGTCGAGGGCCTGGCTGATCGCATCGCGCAGCGCGACGGTGT
>JBEKCN010000341.1:0-5220 GCA_050014855.1 Streptosporangiaceae bacterium
GTCACCGACGCACCCTCGGCCGTCAGCCGGCCGCACACATCCAGGCTGGCCGAGTTGCGCACGTCGTCGCTGCCCGGCTTGAACGCGACCCCCAGCGCACCGACCCGGCAGCCGGCCAGCGAGCCGCCCGCCAGTTCCCGGGCCAGCTCGACCGTGCGCGTCCGGCAGTGCATGTTGATCGCGTCCACCTCGGTGAGTACCGTCGCCAGCGAGCCGATGCCTAGCTTCCCGGCGACCGAGGCGAAGGCACGGACGTCCTTGGGCAGGCATCCCCCGCCGTAGCCGAGGCCCGGGGTGAGGAAGCGGCCGCCGATCCGCTCGTCTCGCGCGAGCGCCCCGGCCAGCGCCACCACGTCGGCTCCGGTCGCCTCGCAGACCTCGGCCAGAGCGTTGATGAACGACAGCCGGGTAGCCAGGAACGCGTTGGCCGACACCTTGACCAGCTCGGCCGTCTCCAGGTCCATCTCCAGCAACGGAACGCCCCGGGCGATTGGAACCGCGTACACCTGCTTCAGCCGCTCTGCGGCGCGCCGCGACGCGGTGCCGAGAACGATCCGGTCCGGGAGCAGGCTGTCCTGCACCGCTGAGCCTTCGCGGAGGAACTCCGGATTCCAGATGATCTCGGCTCGGGTACCGGCCGGTGCCCAGGCCGCGATCCGGGCGGCCAGCGCCCGCGCGGTACCCACCGGGACCGTGGACTTCCCGGCGATCAGGCACGGGCCGGTCAGATGCGGCGCCAGGGCGTCCGCCGCCGCGTAGACCTGCGACAGGTCGGCAGAGCCGTCTGGTGCCTGCGGGGTTCCCACGCACAGGAAATGGATGTCACCGAACCGGGCGGCGTCGGCGTGGCTGGCCGTGAACCGCAGCCGGCCCGTGTCCAGCTGCTTACGCAGCAGCTCTTGCAGTCCGGGCTCGAAGAACGGCGCGGTGCCGCTGGCCATCTGGGCCACCTTGCGGGCATCGGTATCGACCGCGAGCACGTCGTGCCCGAACTCAGCCAGGCACGCCGCGTGCGTCAGCCCGAGATATCCGGCGCCGATGACCGTGATGCGGGTGCGGGAACTGGTTTCGCCGGAATCCATGTCGGTCAGACGTCTCCTCTCGATCGGACGATGAGATCGGCGAGCAGGGCAAGGGAGCCGATGAGTATCCCGGTCACGAAGATCAGCACCGTGTTGATCGCGAAGTAGAACGGGTGCACGACCATGTCGTAAATGCCCTTGAGTACGCCGAGCCCCAGCAGGAACAGCGCCACCGGCATCAGCACCTTGAGCGGGTTGAAGTACATCACCATCCGCAGCACCTGCAGGATGTACCGGTAGGCGTCCTTGACGAACTTGAACTTCGATGTCCCCGCCCGCTTGGCGTACTCGATCGGCACATACCGCACGTCGTGCTGGTTGGCCAGGAACGCGACCGTAATCGTGGTGACGCAGGAGAACCCCGGCGGCAGCAGCCGCAGGTACGGCTGCGCAACCTCGCGCCGGAACGCCCTGAGCCCGGAGTTCAGGTCCGGGATCTTGGCGTTGGTGAGCACTTCGGCGAGCTTGCGGATGACGAACTTGGCCGGTACCCGGAGCAGCTTGTGCGTGCCCTGCTCGCTGGTCCGCGCCCCTACGACCTGATCGATGGCCGGGTCCTTCTCGAGCATCTGGACCAGCTCGGGAATCCGCTCGTTGGGATACGTCATGTCGGCGTCGGTCCACACCACGATCTCGCCCCGCGCTCGCTGCGTACCGATGCGGCGGACCGTGCCGGACCCGCCGTTGCGGTGGAACGGCACGATCTCCAGCTGCGGGAACCGGGGCGCGGTCTCGTAGAGACGGGCCAGGGTCCCGTCGGTGGACGCGTCGTCGAAGGCGAGCAGTTCGTAACGGTACCCGCTGGCGTCCATGGCCTCGCAGATCCGCTCGACCTCGGCCGCTACGTGACCTTCCTCGTTGTAACAGGGCAGGATGACCGAGACGTACGGGGCCGACGCCGCGTCGGCCGCGGCTGCGGTGGCCTGGGGGGCATCGGGATAAACGGTCACGGCTTCGGCTCCGATAGATAGATATCCAGACTGTAGGGGGTGGTCGTGCGCGGCACGAACATCAGCGCGCTCATGTCGATGTCGGTCTTCAGCGTCATGACCTGCTTCGCGCGAGCGCCGTAGGGCTTCAGCTCCCAGGGCCAGGCGGCGAGCAGCACCGGCTGGCGCCCGGCCCGTTCGATGGACCGCACGGTCTGCTGGACCGGGCCGACGACGGTGGACTTGTGCTTGGGGGTGATGCGCGCCGCCGGGTGGCCGCACATGCCGCGGACCACCTCGAGGAGGCGATCCGCGGCCGGCCCGTCCACGAAGACCACCGACGAGTTCGCCGGAATGGCCGCGCACAAGCTGTCGACCGCGGCGAGCTCCCCCCAGTAGGTGTTGGTGAAGGCGAGGCCGTCCGCGGTGAGCCGGTAACCGACCGGGCCGCCCCGCCCGACGCCGAGGCCGAACGTGGGGATGGCGGCCGGCACCAGCAGGCCGGCGGCCAGGACCACCGCGGACCCGCCGCTGGCCACCCGGCCCAGCCCGCGCTCGCGGATCCAGCCGACCAGCCACGCGGACCCCCACACCCCCAGCAGGATGATGCCGGGCAGCACGGCGGGGACCAGGCGGCGGCTGGCCCACGGCTGGTCCGGCGTGATCGCCGGCCGGTACAGGAACGTCACGATGGTCCACGCGAACGTGGCCAGCGGCAGCGTCCACAGCGGGGCTTGGCCGCGCAGCGTCCGGCGCACCAGGATCGCGGCGCCGGCCGTGGCCAGGATCACCACCGGGACGCCGACGTACCAGAACACCCAGTGCAGGCTGTACTCGGCGTAGGTCCGCGTCGGGTCGATCGGGAGGTGGTTGGACCGCTGGTAGGCGGTCATGCTCTGGATCATGGACTTGGTGGCCGGGCCGCGGACCGTCTGCACGTGGTTGCGGACGGCGAACGCCAGCACGACCAGGACGGTCAGCGCCGAGGCGGCGTCGGGCAGCCATCTCCGTTTGACCTGCGGCAGGCCGCGCTTCCACAGCACCGGCAGGGCGGCCAGCGTCACCGCCAGGACCAGCACGGTGGCCACCGCCAGCAGTTCCAGCGAGGACTTGTTGGTGGCCAGGTATGGCCGGGAGAACACCAGCCCGTCAACGACGCCGAAGGCCGCGCCCACCCCCGCACCCCCGATCAGCGGCAGCGCCTGCCGCCGCCGGCCGGCCAGCAGCAGGGCGCAGTAGGGCACCAGGGGCAAGATGTCGCTGGCGCCGTCGATGCGCACCAGCACGGTCAGGCCCAGCGCCAGGCCCGCGATCGCCGCGATAACCCGGTCACCGCGGGCCCCGTCCCGGCTGAGGCAGTCCACGACCAGGCAGAGCCCGCCCAGGAACAGGATCTGGGCCAGCGGCTCGCTGTAATTCGACCGGCTGGTGAACTGCTCGGGCATGGAAACCGCGAGGACGAGGGCCGCCAGCGGCGCCCAGCGCGGGCCGACCAGCCGGGCGGTCAGGCCGCCGAAGGCGAGCAGGGCCGCGGCGCCCAGTGCGGGTGCGGCGAGCAGGGCCGCGTGCGCACCGCCCACCCACATGGCGCCGGCCAGCACCATCGGCAGCCCGGCCATGAACTGCGGGACGACGGTGCTCCCGATCCGGTAGTAGGCGAAGCTGCTGAAGCCGAGCTCGCTGCTGGGCGTTCTGCCGAACGCCGCGCGGTCCTGCGGGATCGGCAGTGACCCGTGATGGGAGATCCACTCCGCGAACTGGAAGTAGGACGCGGGGTCGCGCATGACGATGATGAACTGCGAATGGTAGGCGGCCTGGTCGGCGCCGAACGCGATGGCGACCGCTACGACCCCTGCGACCGCCCACCAGGGCGTGTGGGCCTTCCCCGGCGCGCGCACCGGCCAGACCTGCGGCGACGGGGCAGGGAGCCAGCGCAGGCCGAGCACCACGAGCACGACCGCCACCGGCACCGACCCCACCAGCGCGAGCACGGGCGTGAACCGGCCGGCGAGCAGCAGCAGGAAACCGGGCAGAAGCCACGCCATCACCAGCAGCGCCGGCAGCACAGACAGCCGTGCGAGCAGCCGTCCGGCCGCATCCGGCGGGCCCGCCGCCGTCCCGCTGCCGGCCGCGTCGCCCGCGGCGGGGCCGGTGGTCTCCGGCCTGGCGCCCACGCTCATCCGCCGTGCCCCGCGGAACCGGGCCCGGCCTTACCGGCCTCGGGCCCGGCCTTGGCCGCATCGGGGCTGTGCAGCACGATGTAACCTCCGCGGTCAAAGACGGTCTTGTAGCCGTGCCGTTTGAGCAGTGCGATGCGCTGTTCCTGCTCCAGTACGGTGTGGAAGGTGAACTGCGGCCCGCCCGTCGCGGCGACCACCCACGGCGCGAATACCGGGGTTTCGCCGTCGCCGTCCCAGAGCAGGACGGTGTCCCGGCCGGACAGGTGCGGGCCGAGATGGTTCACGGCTTCGACGGTGACGCCGCTCGGCACGACGGCGACGGCGGCCGCGGCCGTCTGCTCTTCCGCGGTCCGGTGGTAGAACGACGAGTGGAGGGCGGGTCCGAGCGCGAACCGCGGAATCAGGTACACCCCCACGGCGCACATCGCCACGGCGGCGCAGAGGCCCACCGTGCTCACGGTCCCGTCCGCCTCGTTGCTTGCCGGCTTTTCCGCCCTGGCGCGGTTGTCCTGCCTGGCCCGTCGCACCCACCGGCCCAGCCGGGCCGCGCCGTCGACGCCGCCACAGGCGAGGATGATCACGAGGTAGGCGTTGTAGTGATAGCCGGTAACCCACCAGTTGGTGAAGTGGTCTTGCAGCATCCGTTCCGCCAGCAGCGGGATGACCGCGATCGAGATCGGTGACAGCAGCGGCAGGAAGCAGAACGGGGCCAGCAGCCAGAGCATGGTATCCAGCTTGATACCGGGTGTGATGAACAACCGAAAGGCGTCAACTGGATGGGTGACGATGTGCGCCGCGACCTGGGGCACGTTGTGGCCGAGCGCGCCGTATACCCAGTAGTAGCTGGCCCGCCCCCCCAAGGCCGGGATAAAGATATAGGTGGCCAGCCAGGTATCCGCCACCCCGCCGACGATGAGGGCCAGGGCGACGATGCGCTGTCTGGGTACCAGTTGCGGCCGCGTGACGGCGAGGTAGACTCCGATCCCGGCGACGAGCAGTCCCATGTCCTCCTTGACCAGGAGCAGGGCC
>JBEKCN010000342.1:0-5214 GCA_050014855.1 Streptosporangiaceae bacterium
GGGCGCCTGCAGATCGACTTGTTTGGCAGGGACGGGTCGCTACTTGCTCGCGCGAGGGTCGGCGCAGCAGGTGCGGAACCGGATCAGGTCAATGCTTCGCTTCTGCTCCACTTCCCGCAGGGCGGCAACCAGCATGGTCGGCCTGCTGTCCGAGGTCTGAGCCGGCTGATGAGCCTCCACTGTTGCCGACATGTGCTCTCCGTTCTGTTTCGATGACAAGCCGGCCACCTTGACCGGCCTCAACGTATGTCGTCCGCGTGCCTGCCGTCGAGGGTCCCCCCGCTCTCGCGGGTCATCTGGGCGTGCCTCGACCAGCGACGCGGTCCCAGTCCGCTGCCGCCGGAAGGCAGGTCTTCCCGCCAGTTCACGATCGTCGTATCGCTCAGTCCGCGGTTCGGCCGGCACAGGGTAGGGCCGGACGTCCACGGGCAGGCGCTCGGCCTGCTCTGGATCAAGCAGCCCCGGAAGCAAGGTGTATCCCTGAAGCTCAAGCTCTTTAATGCGCTCGGCGACGCCGAGTGACGGTGCGCCCCCTAGCATCGCGCCGCCTCCCCGCGCATGACCTTCGTGCGGAGCAGTTCCCTGGTAGATCCAGCAGGGTCGCGAATCTCTGTCCTCGCGTGCAGGCTGCGACCGTTATCTAGGAGGAGAAGGTCGCCCGCCTGGAGCCGCATCCTGGCCACGCCGCGGCAGTTTCCGACCGCTTGCTCGAATGCCAGCAGATCGTCGGCGATGTCCGCGGGCAGCGACGCGAGGCCCTCCTCCTCGGAGAGCATCACGGCGTGCCGCAGCCATCGAATGTGTGGCCCTGACAGATCGATGGGGTACTCCCAATGAATGCCGCCACCCAGCTCTTCGGCTATCCGCCATGGAACGGCCTGCGAGGCGATACGATGCACGACTCCTGCAGCAGGCGCCGCAGCCATTTCATCGAGCAACGTCGCAATGTCAAGTAGCAAAGACTCGCCATCCCCGCTTTGATCGGGGCGCACGCAGAACAGGCACGTATAGTCGTTGGGCCGGATCCAGTCCGTGCCGTCGGTGTGAAGGAACTCGTTCAGCACTCGTCCCTCGACTGTCCGATCCCGGGACGGGACGATGTGGCGGACGACTCGGCTCCACGGCTGCCTGTATGGTTCGACCAGCAGGCCCAGCGTTGCGCTCACCGCTACGAGGAGCGGTGTCGCCCGACTGACCGGCAGGCCGCGGATGATCAGGAACCATGGTGGCTCCGCTATTTGCTTGGCTGCCTCTTGAACGAGGTCATCAAACGCCGCACCCGCCGCCTCCTGAACCTCCGCCAAGATCGCTTCTTGATATGCCGGGTTCGTGAGTTTGGGCTCATCGACCTCGATGAGCCCAAGCGAGTCGTTGAGCTCCTTGGACTGAGCTGGCCGAATGCTGAGAAGAGGTACGCCGTCGGGTGCGGTCATCCCCTACGCCCCTCCGCTCGATGCCGCATTGTGACCGTAACCATACCAAGAGGTAATATACCGACGCAATCACCGAGCTGACTCCTGCGCAGGACTGCCATGCAAACGTCCCTTCATCCTGCTCAAGCGTCCCACGCGCCACGCCAGCGCACGGTGCCGTCGAGGACGGTCAACCCGGGCGTCGTGCTTCGACGAACTCGTGCCGATGCGCGGGACGCCGTAGGGCCGCGTCATTGAAGCAACATGCCGCGCTGTATGCGAGATCCGGCAGCTCTGGGCTTGTGTGATTGATCCGAACGATGCATCTGGAATCTAGATTTCGCATGGTATTGCCGTCCCGCCGGTGCCATGATCGGCCGGACACAAATACAGAGTGCGTGAGTAGGGCACATCAGCCAGAAATTGCACACCACATACGAGGGTTATAACTCACCGCAGCTGCGTCTGGCTTCATCGTGACGAAGGCGCCCTGGTGAGGGTAGCCAGCGTCCTCGTCCAGCACTAATCGGCACTTTCCGTGCCATCGCCTAGAGCGGTCATTTCCCCGCAGCCGACACGGGATCTCGCTGTGACAAATCAGGGTCTTGCCGCATGGAAGACCTCGTGAGAACATCCACATATGCTGGACATCGAGCTAATCTACAACAGCAAGCATTTCGCTAAAGCTCCCGATTCACCTACTCGGGTGGCTCTATTCAATCAAAGTTCCCGGGCAATCCCAGTACTACCAGGCGCGTCAGCTCAGAGATTTGAAACACATTTCCCTGGCCTCGGTCTCCTGAGCCTGGCACGCAGCTTGGAGAGCGACATAGAAGCTGGGGACCTGAAAAACCTGGAGATCCGGTTCTTCGATGAGGAAGCCTGCTCTTCGCAGGCGAACCTCGTCGAAGAACTCAGCCGCTGGCTAGGCCCCGCCACGCGGAGAGTCATCCTCGCCAGCACCTACACGCAGACACTCAATCGGCTCCAGTCATTCCTAGCCAACTTTGACCCTCGGCAATACCTGATCGTACTCGGCGGCGCCCATGCCACAACGGCACCTGACATTGAATTTGCCCACATCGTCGTTCGAGGAGAGGGCGCTGCCGCCCTGCGGCATATCCTTAAGAACATTTGTACGGAAGATTTCGGTCAAGGTCAAGATGCTCAAGGATTGTGCTATATAGAGAACGGCCAAAGGGTCATTGGCCGGGCCGCATACGACCGATCATTGGAACAAGCCGAGTCACCGGCTTTCGCGTATCACCTGTTGCCCAGTAATGTTCGTTACGCGACGAACTTTCAGCGCTTCCTGGGGCAGCGGCCGCAAATATATGTTTGCACGCAGAGCTGCCGTGCGAGGTGTACGTTTTGTTCTACCTATGTCATACATGGCCGGCAGGTCACGCGACCGGTAGATCTGATCGGCAAGGATCTGGATTACCTAATACGGGTCTGCGGTCATGATGCCATTGAGTTTCACGACGACGATCTCTTGCAGCACGATGATTTTGGTGAACTGCTCACGACGATAACGGGATTCAACGTCCCATGGTTCTGTTACACGCGCGCCGAGCTGCTGACTTCAAGTGTCGCCCAGGAAATGCATGTGGCAGGATGCCGGCGAGTTTTCGTCGGAATAGAGTCCATGCAGCAGTCCAAGCTGGACTATTTTAACAAGAGAACAACAGTGGGTGTTAACAAGGCTGCGGCGCAAGCATGCGCGGAGGCTGGAATTGGCGTGATAGCAGGTTTTATTCTCGGTGCGCCTGATGATACGACTGAATCAATCCTCGATGACCTCGATACTTTCTTGGAATTGCCACTCTATGCCCTGAACCCAAGTGTCCTGTCGCCTGACCCTGGTACGGTTGAAGCTATCCGCGCCCGGCAGCTTATCGATAGGCATGCCCCAGATCCAGGAAATCGCAAGCGTTTGATGCCGGATTCCGAGCGCTGGGGCTCAGAGAACCCGGCGGGCCTGCCTACGGTATGCAGGAACGTATCCAAAGCAGACCTTAACCACCTGCGGCGTCTGGTGCTCTGCTCCTTCTATCTGCGTCCGGAAGTATGTGCGCGACTAGCCGAAGGAAGAACAGGCGAGCAAAAAGCTATAGTCGCGGAGTTCATTCATTACTTGAGAGTTTATGCCTGGCAGCCCCTTCTGGCCCGAACGGGGAATTGTAAGATCGATGACCGAGTGGCCGATATGGCCGTAAGCTTTGAAACGCTCGACCGGATATTTAACGATCTTTAATGGCGGGGGTTACGGGTTCGGCTGAGGGCTGCATCCTGGGTATCTGTGTGGCATGAGGTGTCCCGATGGTGGCGGGCTGGACGCTGATGAGCGGGCTCGCCGTGAGCAGGTGCGGTTAGCGGCCGCGGAGCTGATCGATGACGGGGCCAGTGACCGGGAGGTCGCCCGGCGCTTCCGGGTGTCGCGGATGTCGGCGAACCGGTGGCGGCGGGCGCTGACCGCGGGTGGCCGGTCCGCGCTGGCATCCAGGGGCGCGGGCGGCGCGAAGTGCAAGCTCATCCCCGCCCAGCTGCGCGAACTGGAAGCGGTGCTGGACGCCGGCCCGGCCGCGTCGGGCTGGGATGAGGATCAGTGCTGGACCCTGGCCCGTATTGCTGAGGTGATCCGCGGCCGGTTCAAGGTGGACTACACGCTGGCCGGGGCGGACCTGCTGCTGCACCGGATCGGGTGGAGCGTGCAGGTCCCCGCCCGGCAGGCCGCCGAGCGGGACGAGGCGCGGATCGCCGGGTGGCGGGAGGAGACGTGGCCGGTGGTAAAAAAACGGCGGCGGACCTGGGCGCCTGGCTGATTTTCGAAGACGAATCAGGCCAGGGCTTACGTCCGCCCAAGGGCAGAACGTGGGGACGGCGCGGGCAGACCCCGGTGGTCAAGGTAACCGGCGGGCAGAACACGCGTGTGTCCCTGGCGGCGCTGATCGCCGTCAAGCCCGGGTGCCGGCCCCGGCTGATCTACCGGGTCCACCGCAGCCGCGCCGGCCGCAAGGACCGGCGCAAGGGCTTCACTGAGACCGATTACGCCCGGCTCCTGGACGCCGCCCACCAGCAGCTCGGCGGCCCGCTGGTGGTCGTCTGGGACAACCTGAACACCCACGTCAGTGCCGCTATGACCGAACTGATCGCGGCCCGGGAATGGCTGACCGTCTTCCAGTTGCCGCCCTACGCCCACGAACTGAACCCGGTCGAACTGGTCTGGTCACACCTCAAGCGGTCGCTGGCCAACCTCGCCAAACGCAACCTGGCCCAGCTGACCGCGCTGGTCAGAACCCGGCTCAAGCGGATGCAATACCGGCCCGGCCTCCTCGACGGATTCCTGGCCAGCACCCGCCTGGACCTCACACCCTTCCGTAACCCTCACCCTTAAGGATCGTTAGTGTGTAGCGTACAACCCGATAGAGGCGGTGGAGTTGATCGTGGACGCCATCGGCGTGCGCGAACAGGCTGGCTAACCTAGCCCTTTTCGTCGATGGTCACGTCGACGTCGTGTATGCCCAGCTGGCGGAGACCTTCGAGGGTTACAAGGTTGAGGGTCTCGCGGGGGATGCCGGCCAGACCGCCGTCCGCGCGGATGGTGAGTTCCACGCTCACGTCCGCGCTCGCTGCGCTCAGAGGGAGGACGGCCACTTTCAGGACGTCTCGCATCTTGCTTGCTGGCACGTCCTTGATGCGGATCGTCACGCCTGGGAGAGGACCGGAGGTATTGGCAGGCTTCGTGGTCTCGGTGGTCCCGGTGTCAACGGGTCTCTGAGGCGTCCCGGGAATCTCGCCC
>JBEKCN010000343.1:0-5204 GCA_050014855.1 Streptosporangiaceae bacterium
TGACCTGTCCCGCCCGGTCGTACTCGCCGCGGTACACCAGCGCCTGCGCGTACCGCGAGGAGACCCGGGCCCGCAGACCATCAGGAAGGTCTTCCCCGGCGAGGGCCTGCTCGCAGATGCGGCAGATCTCCCCGTCCCATTCCGGTACCCCGCTAGCCTCCATGACCAGCGCCGTGCGGGCCAGCAAGCCCCGGTCACGCCGGCGCTCGGCCCGCCGGCCGACTCCGGCCGCCGTCTCCTGCGATCCGGGCAGGTCCCCGCTGCGGTGCAGGGCCGCCGCCAGGGCGAGCTCAAGCCGGGAGCGGTCGTTCTCGGCGATCTCCCCTTCGCCGGCCGACAGCGCCTGCCGGTACAGGCGCACGGCCTCCTCGAACGCCAGCGACTGCGCCGCCACGCCGGCGGCCGCCTCACACGCCGCTACCGCCTCCGCACGGTCACCGGGCAGCGATGCCTCGACCCGGTGCCGGGCGACCTCCGTCAGGTGCAGATCCAGTTGCCCCTCGTAGAGAGCCTCGATCGCGTCCGCCGCGGCGGTGTGCAGCCGCCGTTGCTCCACGGCGCTCAGCCCGGCGGCCACCGCCGAGCGGACCAGCGCATGCGAGAACCGGTGATCACCGGGACGGTCCCCGGCCACCAGGAATCCGGCGGCCCGGCACTCGTCCAGCGGGCCGAGCAGGGCCAGCACAGATACATCCAGGATCCTGGCCACTACGCCGACCGAGAAGTTGTTGCCTGCCACGGCGGCGGTCTGCACCAGCTCCCGGGCCGGATCCGACAGCTGCGCCAGCCGGTGGGCCGTCGCCTCCGCCACCCGTCCCGGCACCGGCACCGGCCCGCCGCGCCGCTGTTCGGCGAGCATGCGGGCCAGCTCGCGGACCAGGAACGGGTTGCCCCCCGTTTCGGAGTGCACCGCACCGGCCTGGTCTGCCGATGCCGGCAGCCCGGCGGCGAGCAGCATATCCCCGACCGCGCCTGCGGGCAGGCCGCGAAGGTCGACCCGTTCGGTGTCGGCATCCGCCGACAGACGGGGCAGCAGCCCGGCGCTCGTGTCACCGGAGGCCGCCGACGCGCGGTAGGTCGCCAACACCAGCGTGGGCGTCGCTCGCAGCTGGCGCGCGACATCGGCGAGCAGGACCGCCGACGCCTCGTCCGCCCACTGCAGATCATCGAGCACCAGCAGCAACCCACTCGGCCTGGCCGCCTGCGCCAGCCGCCGGCGAACCTCCGCGAACATCGCGAACCGCTGGGCGCTGCCGGAATCGGCGCCATCAGCCAGCGCCGGGCGTTCGGCGTCACCGAAGACGCGCGACCACAGGCCCACACCGGATGGATCCTCATCGGCGGCCCGGACAGCGGGCTCATCCAGCACCAGCTGCCACAGGCCGTACGGTGGCAAGCTGTCCCAGCCGGCCGCCCGGGCCCACGCCACCGGCACGCCCCTCGCCGCGGCCGACGCGGCGGCCTCCTCCGCCAGCCGGGTCTTCCCGATCCCCGCCTCACCCGTGCACAGCACCAGGCGGCCGCCACCCGCCAGGGCATCATCCAGCAGCAGCATGATCTGAGCCAGCTCGCGGTCACGGCCCACCATCGGCCCAGCGGCGCTGCCCTGCGCACCCCCCACCAGCCAACCATAAAGCCGGGAGCCACCGGCGCCCTAGAGGTCAGCAGCATCAGTGGCCTCGCCTGGGGTCTGTCTGCGGTGCTCAGTGCTGAGGCCTTAACGGATGAGAGTTTCCTTCGGGGCGCACTACGCAGAACTCGTTTCCCTCAGGATCGGCAAGGACAGTCCAGGACTCAGCGCCGGTCTGCCCGATGTCGGCTCGGCGCGCCCCGAGCGCGAGCAGGCGGTCAATTTCCTGATCGCGGTCCACGGCGCTGCTGAGCATGAACCGTCGCCGGGTGCAGCGGCAAACGCAGATCTCGCCATCCGGATCAGGGTGTGCGGACGCTCAGGGCCTGCCGCTCAGCCGGTCGAAGTGAGTCCGTCACCCCTGGCCTGGGCGTGTTTGGGATGGGGTTTGGCGGAGCGGCAATGCAGTGTGATGGCGGCGCTGGAAACGGCCGCCCAGCCGCACCATACGGAGGCGAACCCGGAAATGGTCAGCCGGGCGATGATGATGACGGCAATGAGATTGACCATGCCGAAGATAGCGACGTTACGGTAGCCCGAGAGCAGCAGTGGCCCGCACACGGCGGCGACGTAGAGGGCGATGATCAGGAAACCGTCGGGTATCCGGAGGCCGTAGGACAGGTGGTACGGGGCGAGTCTCACACCGACCGGGCCGCGGGCCATTGCCACGAGCAGCGCTATCGCGATCAGCGTCCCGGTCACCGCGAAGGGCGCCATCATCCACTTCCGCCGCCGGGTGGGCTCGAGCGCGATGACCGCCAGGGGGACGAGCACGGGCAGCACGACGAACGCGATCAGCAGGTACGCCCATAGCGCGGCCTGGCCGGCCGCGCGCGGCACATGGCCCTGGAGCCACAACCAGACGAACGCCTCGATGAACTGGTGGGCGCCGAGCAGCAAGGGCAGCCAGGCCAGCGCGATGAACTCGCGGCGCTGACGGATGTGGCGGACAGCATCAACGCCGATGGCGGTGATCACCAGGCCCCCGGCGATGTCAGCCTGCGGTGAGAAGCACATCCTGCCCCCCGGCCTGCGGCACCCGGTCCGGTCTGCGCCTTCGCCCGCCGCAGCCGGCGCACACCCCGGCCCTACCGGGAACCTTGGTCATTTATCTCCCCTCAGGACCGCGTGCTCTGGCTCATCGCGGCTTCGCAGGGTCCTGCCGGGTTCAGGATCGCACGGCCGCCTTCTCGCATAGGGCGCGCGCCAGGTGATGCGTGATCCTAGCCAGCGACGCCCCGGCATTCGCCCGCAGGATCGACGGCCGGCGTACGCCTCGTCCGGCGCAGCCTCCAGACCAGTTATGCCGCGCCGAATTCTCCCGGCTCGTCAGATCGTCGTTGGCCGTGGCACTGTCTGCTGTGCAAGGTGGTCGATTAGCAAGCCGAGGGCAAAGTCGAAGCGCTCGTGCCCGGTGCCTGCGGTGAGTTCGGTCGCGTACCGCCTGGTCTGGGGGAACTTGGTCTCTGGTAGGGCGCTGAAGCGGCGCACGAGTTCTTCCTGGCTCAGGACCCAGGTGGCGTCCGGGTCTTTCTGGCGCTGCTTGACCAGGGAGGTCTCCAGCGCGTAAACGGCAACATAGAGCGAGATGGCGTCCATGGCCCAGGCTGCCGTCTGGGGCTCGATGCCCCCGGCGAGCAGGATCGAGAACATCCCCTCGCTCACGCGCAGAGTCTCGAAGTTGGTCCCGGCCATGGCGAGCGCTGCCCTGGGGATGCCCGGGTACTTGAGGTACTGGTCGCGGATCTGGCCGCAGACATCCCGGATCTGCTCTTGCCACCGCGCCTGATCAGGCTCGGGCAGCACGATCTGGGAGCACAGCCGCCCGATCAGCAGGTCGTCGAGGTCGGCCTTGTTGACGATGTGGGCGTAGAGCGAGGACGGTCCCGTGCCGAGCAGGTTCGCGACGCTGCGGATCGTCAGCGCGTCGTATCCCTCGGCCGCCACGACCTGCAGCGCGGCGTCCGTGATCCGCTCGGCCGTGATCGGGGGCTTGCGTGCGATGGATCCCGCGGGCGCAGGGCCGGGCGGGGCGTGCCGGGCCGCCCGGCGCTGCTTGGGGTCAAGGGCCATGCCGCCACTATAGCTTGACACGAACTAAGTTCTCCACGTAGAACTTAGTTCGTAAACTCTGAACAAAGATCGCTGATAGCTTCCGGGCCGCTTCCCACATGGCACCCAGTGGTACCCCCTGACCTGCGGTATCACGGGCAAGCCGGACGCGCTAGGCCCTTGTCCGCTCGTAAAGGAGCATCCCGTTATGACCGTCAAGACCGCTCTGATCACCGGGACCAGCCGCCCGGCCGGGCTCGGCTTCGCCGTAGCCCGGCAGCTCGCGGAACTCGGCTACCACGTGGTCCTCACCGCCCGCGATGCCTCGCGAGCAGAGCCGCTGGCCGGGCAGCTGCGCGGGGACGGGCTCGCCGCGACCGCGCTGCGCCTCGACCTGACGGACCAGGCCAGCATGCACGACGCGGCCGGGTACCTCACCCGGGCCTTCGGCCGGCTGGACGCCCTGGTCAACAACGCGTCCGACATGCCCGACTTCAGGACCCTCTCCGCGCTCGACGCCGACATGGGCGCGGTGCGCTCGGCGATGGAGACCGACGTGATCGGCCCCTGGGCCCTGGTCCAGTCGATGCTGCCGCTGCTGACCGCCGCACCCGCCGCGCGGATCGTGAACGTCTCCACCCTGTCCTCCCAGCAGGTCGCTACCGGGCTCGACCTCGGCGCGCCCTTGCGCGCCCCGGCCCACTCGATGGCCAAGTACATGCTCGACGCCCTGACCACCGTCCTCGCCCGTGCCCTGGCGGACACCCCGGTCCTCGTCAACGCCGTCGACCCCGGCAACACCGCCACCCACCCCGAACGCGGCGACGACGAGAACGACCGCCCGGCCGCGGAAAGCGCACGCGGCATCGTCTGGGCCGCCACCCTCGGCCCCCGCGGCCCAACCGGGTGCCTCTTCCGCGACGGGCAGCCCGTGGGCGGCCCTAAGCCGACGCAGTGAGAACACCATGACCGATATCAAAACCACGGTGGCCGGCACCGACGCCGGCACCGCGCGCCGCTGGTGGATCCTGGCCGTCATCTGCCTGGCCCAGCTGATGGACGTGCTCGACAGAACATGCGACGTGTCAAAAAGTCTCTGAGCTGCGGAAATAAGAGCACCGGCTACTCATCTGAGTAGAGATTATGCAGTGTGATCTGTGTCACACAGTAAGCGTCACGGCCGGAGCCATGGCCACGCTGGGCCGGGCGGGCCATGCATCCGGTTAGTAACGCCGTTTACGGGGTGGAGCGGTCGCTGAACACGAAACCGCGTCCTAAGCACAGCTCGCCGGTCTACCATCACCGGACCTGCACAGTGAACCATCGCACAGCGGAAGCGGCAGCCAAGTGCCGACGCACTACCTAGCCAGGTGACCTCATCCTTATCAGTTCATCCAGGGTGCCGGGATGCCGACGCAACCGCAGGCCGTGGCGGCTGTCCATGAGTGGCCAGATGAGGTGTGTACGGGTCGGCTGTTGTCAGTGGCCGTTGTCAGTCCCGATCTGGGACCCTCGTTAGTTA
>JBEKCN010000344.1:0-5193 GCA_050014855.1 Streptosporangiaceae bacterium
GACCACGAATGCGGTCCGCAGCAGGGGGACGGCGATCGACTTGTTCACATTGCGCTGATGATTGGCGGCCAGTACGAAGAAGGCCGGGTTACAGCTGAGGTACGCCAGCACGATGCTGTTGAGGACGAGGCCGATGAGGCTGGTCCGGTGCACTGGCTCGAGCCACCACACCCAGAAGTCGACGAGACAAGCCAGCCAGCAGATCGACATGACCGCGATGAGGATCCGGTCGCCCGGGCTCAGGACCGCCCGGAACGTGCTGCTGCGCAGCTGCCGCCGCG
Organism: Streptosporangiaceae bacterium; assembly: GCA_050014855.1. Classification (GTDB taxonomy): domain Bacteria; phylum Actinomycetota; class Actinomycetes; order Streptosporangiales; family Streptosporangiaceae; genus Bog-532. The sequence continues at coordinate 282 of JBEKCN010000344.1, forward strand.
CCCGACCCCGGGCGAGGACCGGTCCGCCCGGGGTCATCTTCCGGACGCTCCCGGCGGAGATCAGCTTCATGTCCCGGGAGAGGCTGGCCATCTCGGCGTCCGCGGCCGTCCGCCGCGCGAGCGGCCGATGCCGGCCGGGCGCGGGCGGAACGCTGGCCTGGATCGGCGGGAAGTCTTTGGTGTGCCGGGCTGAGGGAGCCTCGCGCAGCCAGGCGGGACCGTATGACTCGGGCTGCCGCGCGACCTGCCGCGGGATCATGCTGCGGTCCGGCCATCGGCCGTCTTCAGCGGCGCGCTGCTCGGTATCAGCGGGCCCCGCTGCTACGGCGGTCAGCCCATTCGGCCGGACCTCTTCTCCGGCTGGTGCCTCGTCTTCGCGACGCAGGAGCTGTCTCAGCTTGACGACGTCGTTATTCGTCAGATGCGACATCGCTGGTCTCCCCCGGGGGTTCGTTCGATCGGGAACTACTTACGCAGTGGTGCGCAGCAGCGCGGGCTGCCCTATTAGGGCAGAAAGTGTCCTAAAGCGAAGTGCGCGAATATAACGCAGATGATCTACATATGGCCTACAGATGCAAATCAGAAGCATATGCCATTGTCGGCCCGGGAAAGGCGGCTCCAGCCATATTTCTTGTGTTACGCCGGTGCTTCTCAATGCGGCACCAAGGCCGAAACCAGCATAACCTCGCCAACCTCGCCAACCTCGCTAACTTCGCCAACCTCGCCTGGCATTTCAGCGCACGAGCATTAAAAGCAGAATCGAAAAAGAGTGATAGGAACCTATTGCCCGGATAAAGGAAGCCCCGGCTTGGCGAAGCCCCCCGACGCGGGTGCTGCCGGTGCGGCCGGTACACGGCTGGCCGGCGTTCACAGCAAGGTTTAACCGGCGTGCTGGGATGCCGCCCGGAAAAGCGTGCGGTCTCAGAACAGCCAGAAGCCTTCCCCGGGCTGCGCCCTGGGTGGGCCGAGAGCCGCTTCTTCGGCCGGCCGGCCGAGAACCGGGGCGTCACCGTGGGCTGTTGGCCAATGTCATGCGGCCTAACGTCCGCTAAAGTCCGGTCATGGCTCGCTACGGCCCGCAGTTCGGCCCGGACATAACGTTTCTGGGCGTGGCCCGGTGTGACTGGGCGGACCCGGCGACCTATCCGGGCGCCGATGTGCTGATCCTCGGCGCGCCATTCGACGGGGGCACCTCCTACCGCTCCGGCGCGCGGTTCGGGCCGCAGTACATCCGGCAGACCTGCTATCTGCCGCACGACGGCTCCCGGCCGTCGCTGGCGCTGCGCGCCGACGGGCTGACCGACCTGCGCGTCTACGACGCCGGGGACGTCGAGATGTTCTCCGGCGACGCCGCGCGGTCGGTTCGGGACCTGCAGGCCGCGGTGCACGCCGTCACGCGGGCCGGCGCCATCCCTCTCGTGCTGGGTGGTGATCACACCATCACCTGGCCCGACGCGGCGGGCGTCGCCCAGCACGCCGGGGCGGGACGGGTGTCCATGCTGCACTTCGACGCGCACGCGGACACCGGCGACGTGGAGTTCGGCTCACTGATCGGGCACGGCCAGCCGATGCGGCGACTGATCGAGTCGGGGGCGGTGCGCGGGGACCGCTTCCTGCAGATCGGGCTGCGCGGCTACTGGCCCGGGCCGGAGACGCTGGCCTGGATGGCCGCCCGCGGCATGCGCTCCTACGAGATGACCGAGATCGTGGCGCGTGGGCTGGAGACCTGCCTCACCGAAGCCTTCGCGACCGCGCTGGACGACTGCGACGGCGTCTTCTTGTCCGTCGACATCGACGTCTGCGATCCCGCGCACGCGCCCGGCACCGGGACCCCCGAGCCCGGCGGGCTGTCCGCCCGGCAGTTGCTCGACGCGGTCCGGCGGATCTGCTACCAGCTGCCGGTCGCCGGGATCGACGTGGTCGAGGTGGCGCCGCCGTACGACCACGCCGACATCACCTCGTCGCTGGCTAACCGGGTCGTGCTGGAGGCGCTGTCCGCGCTGGCCCGCCGGCGCCTTGACACGGCCGCCGGGACTTCCTGGGACCCGCTCCGCCCGCTGCTGGAGGGCCGTTAGCGCCAGACGCCGCCTGATTGCGGGGCCCGCGGTTGCCCCGCTCCGTGGCGGGTAACCGGGAGGAGATGCAGATGCTCGACGCGGTAGTGGTGGGCGCGGGGCCGAACGGGCTGGCCGCGGCGATCACGCTGGCCCAGGCGGGCCTGGAGGTCGCGGTCTACGAAGGCGCCGGCACCGTGGGCGGGGGCGCACGGACCGAGGAGCTGACGCTGCCGGGCTTCCGGCACGACCCGTGCTCGGCCGTCCACCCGCTCGCCGCCGGCTCGCCGATCCTGCGGACGTGGCCGCTGGAGGACCACGGCCTGCGCTGGATCCATCCGGACCTGCCGCTCGCGCATCCGTTCCCGGACGGCTCCGCGGCCATGCTGATGCGCTCAATGAATGACACGGCCGCGTCCCTTGGCGCCGACAGCAAGGTGTACCTCGACTTCCTGCGGCCCTTCCACGGCCGCTGGGACGACCTGGCGGCCAGCGTGCTGCGGGCCCCGCTGGACGGCCTGCCGCCCGATCCGCTGCTGCTGTCCGCCTTCGGGATCCTCGCCGCCGCCCCGGCCGCCGTGCTGGCCCGCTCGTTCCGCGGTGACCGGGCCCGCGGCCTGCTGGCCGGCCTGGCCGCGCACGTGACCGCACCACTGACCGCGCCGGTCACCGGCGGCATCGCCCTGATGTTCGCCCTGGCCGCCCATGAGGTCGGCTGGCCTTTCCCGCTCGGCGGCACGCAGGCGCTCTCGGACGCCCTGGCCAGCCTGCTGACCTCGCTCGGCGGGACCATCATGACCAGTCACCCGGTCCGCGATCTGGCCGAGGTGCCGCTGGCCCGGTGCTACCTGTTCGACACCTCGCCGGAGCATCTGGCCCGCATCGCCGGCTCCCGGCTCCCGGCGCCTTACGCCAGCCGGATGCGCCGGTACCAGCGCGGCCCGGCCGTCTTCAAGATCGACTATGCGCTGAGCGGCCCCGTGCCGTGGACCGCCCCGGCGTGCCGCCGGGCCGGCACCGTGCACCTCGGCGCGACGCTGGGGGACATCAGCGGCGCGCTGCGCGCGGTGCACCGTGGCGCCGCGCCCGAGCGCCCGTTCCTCATCACCTCCCAGCCGAGCCTGTTCGACCCGACCCGCGCGCCGGAGGGATCGCACGTCTTCTGGGTGTACTGCCAGGTGCCGAACGGATGGCGGGCGGATCACACCGCGGCGATCGAGGCGCAGATCGAGCGGTTCGCGCCGGGCTTCCGCGACCTTATTCTGGCCCGCGCCATTACCGCGCCGGCTGGTGTCGAGGCCCGCAACCCGAACAACGCGGGCGGTGACATCGCCGAAGGCCGCTGCGACCAGTTCCGGCTGCTCTTCCGCCCCACGTTCGCGCCCGTCCCGTACGCGACGCCGAACCGGGCCATCTACCTGTGCTCCGCGGCGACCCCGCCGGGCCCCGGAACGCACGGCATGTGCGGTTACCACGCGGCCGCCGCGGCCCTGCGCCGGGTCTTCGGCCACCGCCTGCCGCAAAACCCAATGGCGCAGCACCCGAAGACGGAGCACCCGGTGGCGCAGGGCGCGGTGCCGCCGGTCGCGGCTTCCGGCGTAGCGCCCCCGGGCCGTCCCGGGCCGTCCCGCCCGGTTCCGGGACGGCCCGGCCGGGGGTGACCCGATGCGGTGGTTCGCGGCCCCGGATTACTGGTTCGCCCGGCTGGCGTTCCAGCGCGGCCTCGCGGCCATCTATCTCGTCGCCTTCGTCGCCGCCCTCCGCCAGTTCCGCCCACTGCTGGGCGAGCGGGGCCTGCTGCCGATCCCGGCCTACACCGCGCGCACCCCGTTCCGCCGGGCGCCGAGCCTGTTCGCGCTGTATTACTCGGACCGCTTCTTCGCGCTGGCTGCGGGCGGCGGGGCGATCCTCGCCGCGGCGCTGGCCGCCGGGCTCGGTGATCTGGTGCCACTGTGGGCAGCGATGCTGCTGTGGGCCGTGCCGTGGGCGCTGCAGGTCTCCATCGTCAACGTGGGCCAGACCTGGTACGGCTTCGGCTGGGAGACCCTGCTGGCCGAGACCGGTTTCCTGGCCATCTTCCTGGGGAACGCCAGGACCGCGCCGCCCGTCCTGATCCTCTGGCTGGTGCGATGGCTGATCTTCCGGCTGGAATTCGGGGCCGGCCTGATCAAGATGCGCGGCGACCGCTGCTGGCGTGATCTGACCTGCCTGCGGTATCACCACGAGACTCAGCCGATGCCCGGGCCGTTCAGCTGGTTCTTCCACCACCTGCCCGATCCGCTGCACCGGGCCGAAGCCCTGGCCAATCACGTCGCCCAGCTGGTCGTGCCGTTCGCTCTGTTCACCCCGCAGCCGGTGGCCAGCGTGGCCGCCGCGATCATCGTCGCGACGCAGCTGTGGCTCGTGCTGTCGGGGAACTTCGCCTGGCTCAACTGGCTGACGATCGTGCTGGCCGTTTCGGTGCCGAGCGCCTCCGCCGCCCGCCGGGTCCTGCCCCTGCCGACGGCGCCCCGGCTGGCCGCGCCGCCCGGCTGGTACGAGGGCATCGTGCTGGCCGTGACGGCCCTGCTGGTGGTGCTCAGCTACCGGCCCGCCCGCAACCTGCTCTCCCGGCAGCAGCTGATGAACTACAGCTTCGACCCGCTCCGCCTGGTCAGCGCCTACGGCGCGTTCGGCGGGATCACCCGGCAGCGCTACGAGCTGATCATCGAGGGGACCAGCGACGATTCCATCACCCCCGGCACGCAGTGGGTTGAGTACCAGTTCAACGGCAAACCGGGTGATCCGCGGCGGCGGCCGCCGCAGGTGGCGCCCTACCATCTGCGGCTGGACTGGCTGATGTGGTTCGCCGCGCTGTC
>JBEKCN010000345.1:0-5190 GCA_050014855.1 Streptosporangiaceae bacterium
CCGGGTGGGGGTCGCCGTACGGATGGGCGTTGAGGTTCAGCTTCCAGCCCGGGGTCTCTGCGCCGACCTCGTTAAGCGTGATCATCCGGGCCGGAACCGAGCCGCCGCTCAGCTTCGGCGGTCCCAGGCCAATCAGCTCCGTCACCTTCGGGTTGACCGGCAGCGACCCGGGTCCGGGCACGCTCATCGGCGCGCCGCTGGACGCCTTGTGCCGCACGGTGAGCTGCATGACTGGCATCAGCGGCGGCGCCGGCGTGGATACGGGGCTGGGCGGGGTGATGTTCGTCATGAGCAGCGTCTGGCCCGCGAACCGGCGGAAGTCGTAGATCACGTCATACCGCTCGGCCGGAGTCATCACCAGGCCGTTCGAGCTCGCCGGGTTCACCGGCAGCAGCCCGCCCTCGGTGCCGATGATGACCATCGGCACGGCCGCGCGGCCGTCGGCCGTGGAGATCCGCAGATCCATGATCCGGGCGTTGCAGCCGTTGAGCACCCGGAACCGGTACACCGCAGGCTCCACGGTCAGTTCCGGCCAGATCTTGCCGTTGACCAGCATCACGTCGCCGAAGTACTCGCCAATCCAGGGCCCGTTCATCGACGCTGGCCCGACCGGGTACAGCAGCGACCCGTCCGGGTTGAACTGCCGGTCCTGTACCACCAGCACCAGCTCGTAGGCGCCGATCGGGCCGGGCAGCAGCGGGTTGGTGCCGGTGTCGAAGGAGTCGCGCAGCAGGTAGCCGCCGGCCAGCCCGGCCACCACGTTCATCCGCGTATCCCCCATGTAGTGATCGTGGTACCACAACAGGGTGGCCGGCTGCTCGTTCGGGTAGGTCACCGACTGGGTTGCCCTGGACCGGAACGCGTCCGGCTGCGCGAACGGGTTCCCGTCGTCCTCGGCCGCGACGAACCCGCCGTGCAGGTGGGTCATGGTCCGGACCTCGGGGAACGGCGGGAACTGCAGGTAGCTGGCGCCGCCGTTGGTGAACACCCGCAGGAAAGCGTCCGGGGCCAGGTCATTGGTGTACTTGACCTTCACCGCCGTCCCGCTCTTGGCCAGGATCGCCGGTCCCAGGTACGACGCCCCGGTATCGCCCGCGCCGGGCCCGCCGGAATGCAGGTACCCGAACAGCGTCGTCGGCGGCAGCTGGCGGTGAACCTTGCGGGAGATCAGCGCTGTGGTCAGCTTCACTGTCCCGCCGCCGGTCGCGTCGACGGCGTAATCGACGAGGACCGGCATCGGATCCAGGTACGGCGTCAGGTCCGACGCCACTGACGCTCCCCGCGCCGAGACCGCCGGGATCCGGGAAGTCGCCGCCCGCGCCGCTCCGCTCAGCAGGTTACGCCCGGCCACCAGCCCTGCTCCGCTTGCCGCGGACCACTTGATGAACTCCCGCCGCGTCGTCATGGCGACCTCCCGCTCGGCGCTGGGCCTTTCCCGGCCCGCTTTCGGCCAGAAAACACCGGAAATGTACCCTGCGAGATCTGCTACCGCCAGGGCCAAAGACCCCAGAACGTACCCAAAGATCACATTTGTTAGATACATGCGGAAATATCATCAGCCCCGGTCTCGAGGGCAGGGCCCGTCTCCGGTCTGCGATACGGCATAGCGCTGGGTGACGCGGCTGCCGGGGATGATGACCGGATCGTCGAAGAGCGGCAGCCACCGCGCTGAACGCAGCCGCCGGGCGCCAATTGCGTACTTCTAGCAGGCGATCGACCTGTTCAGGCCGAGCCAGGGAACCGGCGCCGAAGTCCATCCCAGCCCGACTAAGGCACGCTCACTCCGAGTAAGCCGGTTTCAGGCTCGGCTAAGACCTATCTCGCAGCCAAAATAGGGATTTCCTCCAATGCGCCAAGGAGGGCCTTACGGCGAGACTCAATGGTGACCGGCAGTGAGCCGGCCGGAAACCGAGGAGGAATGATGAACTATCACGTGACGCAGGGCATACGGGGTCCACTGGCTCGCATCGGCCGGCGCGTCGCCGCGATCGTCGCCGAGTGCAACTACGCCCAGACCCGGGTAAGCAGCCTGCGGGACACGCCGGAGCATTTCTGACCCCGGGGGAACTAGCGCCCGGCGCCGGGCCGAATTTCCGATCCGGACTCGAGCCCGCTCCGGCACGAACCAGCCGCTAGCCGGCAGCGCCCACGCCCTGCCGGCTAGCGTGAATTTCCCGCCACGGTTCACTGAACCTGTCCGGATGGACCGGTCCGTTCAGCAGCGCCAACTGCGGGCCCGCCCGCCGGGTCCCGCGCGGTCAGAATATTTATGCAGCGCAGCCGTGGACTAGCAGCCGTGGACTAACGGCGCCCGTACTGCCGCTGGTTAGTCCTCGGGTTCGTACTTGAACGAGAGCTGAAGCTTGGCGCGGTAGATGACAGACCCGTCTGGGTCCAGGTGAATGTCCAACTTATCGACCTCAGCCACCCTGAGATCGCGGATTGACCCGCCTGCAGTCTTGATCGCCTCCGCTGCGGCCTCTTCCCATGAAGTTTCGCTTGTCCCGATGATCTCGGTCACCCTGTACACGCTCATGACGCTCTCCTTTGAGCACCTGTACGCCTGGGCGCCCGCGACGCCCAGCTGTGCCACGTTCGGCTAACCCCGGCCCGGGGCTGGCCCGGATCGGTAGCGCGGCGTCCCCCCGGACTTGAGCCTGGCACTTAGCCCGGGCGACGTCCAGACCGTTGCCCACCGATTTGCGCCGGGTCGGCGGCTACCAGCCAAAGGCCTCCGGGCCGCGGCGGGAATCGCCCTTCGCAGGCCAGGTACAGGCCAGGGAGACGGGCACCGGGACCTCGGCGGCCCGGGAGTACTGGGAGACCGGACAAGCCACGGGTCGTGCAGCCGGGCAGGCTCCTCCGGAGGTCGCGGTCCCGGCCGGCTTCACCACGTTCCCCGGCGAGATCTGGCCGGCCCCGCGTAGCTCGGTCGAGAAGTTTTACCCCACCCTCACCTACTTCAACGAGGTCGACAGGGGCGGCCACTTCGCCGCCTGGGAAGAGCCCGAGCTGTTCGCAACCGAGATCCGGGCGGCGTTCAAGCCGCTGCGCTAACGACAGCCCGCACCCGGGTTTGGTTCAAGCCGCCGCGCTAACGACAGCCCCCACCTGGGCTTGACGGTGACCACCTGGTCCCGCGATCACGTGAACAAGAAGGTGCAAGAGTCACATCCGTGGCAGGACAGTTCCGCATGTATACCGGCGGATCAGGATCGTTTGCCTTGGACGGGATGCGCCGCGGGACGAGCGCATCTGCGATTGAGCGTCAGGCCAGTTGTCCTTACGGGGCGAGTATGTCGTGGACCGTCTCGCGGAGCAGTTCGCCTAGTTCTTGAGTGCTCGTGCCCTCGAACGCGTCACCGGCCAGGAAGAGCACGGAGAACACGGCGCCGAACGACGAGGCCATCCTGACCCGGTCGCGAAGTGAGATGGCGGGGTCGGCCAGCATCTGGCGGAATCTCTGCTGAAGGTCTTCGTGCTCGGCGTCGTGATCCTTGCGATGCAGCTTCTCCAGGGCCGCCTGGTTGCGCTCGTGCATCAGGTAGAGCTTGCGCTGGCTGAGCATCTGGCCGAGCACCGTATCGACCAGCGATTCCCACGTCGCCAGGCTGACGGGCCCATCGGTCAGCTGCTTCAGGCCGTCCCGGCCGACGTCATGGAGGCGCATGTGCAGCGCCATGAGGATGTCGTCCTTGGACGCGTAGTGGTAGTACAGCGCCGCCTTGGTGAAGGCGAGCTTCTCTGCTATCTCTCGCAGGGAGGTCCCGTCGAAGCCCTTCTCGATGAACAGGTCGAGGGCCACATCCAGGATGCGCTCCCGGGTCGAGCCCGCCTCCAGCGGCTGGTCCGGTGCGGGCTCAGTCTTCCGGGCGCCCGGGCCGCCGCGGGGACCAGCCGGGCCGTCCTTGGCGGCGGTGGCTCGTGTCACGTCACCCTCCCAGGCGATGCCTTATCTACTTGACGGCCGGTAAGCAGTGCACCTAGGCTACCATGAACAGGAATCTTACTAGCCGGCCGGTTAGGACGCAGCTATGCCGAACGACATGATGATCGAGGCCGAAGAGCTGGCCAAGCGGTACGGCGAGACCCAGGCCCTGGCCGGCGTGGACTTCGCTGTGCCGGGCGGAAGCATCCTGGGCCTGCTCGGCCCGAACGGCGCGGGGAAGACGACCGCGGTGCGGATCCTGACGACCCTCGCGCTGCCCGACGCCGGCCGGGCGAGGGTGGCCGGGGTAGATGTCGTCGGGCACCCGGCAGAAGTACGGCGCCACATCGGGGTGGCGGCTCAGGACGCCACCTTGGACGGGCTGCTCAGCGGACGCCAGAACCTGGTCCTGGTCGGAGAGCTGAGCGACATGGGGCGCAGGGCATCCCGGCAGCGGGCGACCGAGCTGCTGGCCCAGTTCGAGCTGACCGACGCCAGCGACCGGGTGCTGAAGGGCTACTCGGGCGGCATGCGCCGACGGCTGGACCTGGCGGCCGCCCTGATGACCCGTCCCCCCGTCCTGTTCCTGGACGAGCCCACGACCGGGCTGGATCCGGTCAGCCGCCAGCGAGTGTGGGAGGCCGTCCGCGAGCTGACCGCGGCGGGCGTCACCGTACTGCTCACCACCCAGTACCTCGATGAGGCCGACGCCCTGGCCGATCAGATCGTGGTCATCGACCACGGCCGGGTGATCGCGAACGGCACGCCCCAGGAGCTGAAGGAGGCGAGCCGCAGCGCGCGCCTGGAGGTGACGCTCACCGCCCCCTATCCCGGCGCAGCCGAAGCGATCGGATCACTGACCGCCGGCCAGGTGCACATCAGCGAGGACGGGCGGCGCCTGAGCGCCGGCGTGGACAGCGCCCCGGGACTGGCGACCTCGGTGGTGCGCGCGCTGGATGCGGCCGGGGTGCTGGTGGACAACATCGAGATCCGTCAGCCGTCGCTCGACGACGTGTTCTTCTCCCTTACCGGAGGCCACCTCGCCGCGGAGGACGACCAGCCCGGCCACGGCGCCGCCGGCGCTGAAGGCGCGCGGCCCGAGATGGAAGGAGCGGGCGCATGACAACCACCACGCTGCGGCCGAGCCCGGCCGGGACCGGCATCCCCGGAAAGCTCTCGGCCGCCGTAGCGGGCCGCGTCCGCAACGTATGGGGCATGACCCGGCGCAACCTGGTGCACATCTCCCGGGAGCCGATGCAGCT
>JBEKCN010000346.1:0-5176 GCA_050014855.1 Streptosporangiaceae bacterium
GGTGCGTCGTTCCATGCCGAGTTTCTGGAACAACGCGGAGACGTAGTTCTTGACGGTTTTCTCGGCGAGGTAGAGGCGCTCGCCTATTTGCCGGTTGGTGAGTCCTTCGCCGATCAGTTCCAGGATCTTGCGTTCCTGACCGGTCAGTCCCTCGAGCGGGTCGCGTTTGCGGGTGGTGTCGCGGAGCCGGGCCATGAGCTGGCTGGCGGCTTTGGCGTCCAGCATGGACTGGCCGGAGGCGACGGTGCGGACCGCGCCTACGAGGTCGGTGCCGCGGATCTGCTTGAGGACGTAGCCGGCGGCGCCGGCCATGACGGCGTCGAAGAGGGCTTCGTCGTCGCCGAAGGAGGTGAGCATGAGGCAGGCGACCTCGGGGAGCTGGGCGCGGATCTCGCGGCAGACCGATACCCCGTCGCCGTCGGGGAGGCGGACATCCAGGACGGCCACGTTGGGGCGCAGAGCCGGGATGCGGGCCAGCGCGGCCGCAGCGGTGGCGGCCTCGCCGACCACGATGATGTCTGGCTGGCCCTCCAGCAGTTCCCGGACTCCGCGCCGGACGATCTCGTGATCGTCCAGCAGGAACACCTGGATCGGCGCCGTGGCGGACTTGTTGTCACTCACAGCCCCAAATCTAGCTCGCCGGAACCGGGCGAAGCCACATTGACCAGGCCCGTGGTGTCGCGCCCGGCTCCCGTCCCGCTGGCCGCCTGGCCGGCCTGGCCCGCCCGGCCCACGGTTCAGCCGGCGGCACCGGGTACGGTCGTGCCCATGGACGACGCTGCAGCGGTCGAAGTAAGGAACAACCCGGAGAGCCGCACTTACGAGGCCTGGGCCGGGGATAACGTCGTCGCCAGCCTCGTCTACGAGATCGCGGGGCCGCGCATCGTCCTCACCCACACCTGGGTGGAGCCGTCCCAACGGGAGAAGGGCGTCGGCACCGCGCTGGCCCGTGGGACGCTGGACGACCTGCGGGCCAAGGGCACGAAGATCACCGTCTTCTGCTCGTTCGTGGCCGACTTCATAAGCGAGCACGGCGAGTACGCCGACCTCATCGATCCGGAGCACCCCGGCAGCCCGGTCCACGTCTGACCCGCGCGCCTGGCCCGCCCCTTGGGACCGCGGCGACCGCACCTCCTGAGACTCGGGATCCGTCCGCCGCGGACGCAGCTCCTGAGACGCTGGGTGCGGCCGCTGCGGACGGAGATCCTGAGACCCGGGGTGCGGCCGCTGCGGACGGACATCCTAGGACTCGGGGTGCGTCAGCTGAACCGTGACCGTACGGACCGTGGTGGCCAGCGTCACGGTCCCGGTCTTCTCGTCGACCGTCCCCGCGCTGGCGTGCGCGATGTTGCCGACGAACGCCGGCAGCTGGAACAGGACCGGCCCGGCGGGGGCTTGCCCACTGAGCGTCAGCGTGACCGAGCGTCCGCTGGACCGGATGGCGAGCCCCAGGTGCCGGCCGGCCACGGTGGGGAAGTTGACCAGGCTGATCAGCTTCCCGGCCGACACCCAGGAGGAGGGCACGCCACGGCCGACGACGAGGCTGCCGTCGGCGCGCTGGGCGGCCAGCGAGTCGAGCAGCACCATGTTCGCGTTGGCCATGCCCCAGGCGTGCGGCGACGAGCCGTTACCGGCCTCGGGATGGGTGCCGGCCCAGGGCGAGCCCGGGTTGGGGAACTGCTGGCTCTCCCACCACGAGTACGGCCCGCTCTGCCCGTTAGCGACCATGAACTCATAGGACTGGATCCCCTGGGACCGGTAGTCGCTGCTGGCCAGCCCCCATTCGCCGTACCCCGCGTTGTACGCCGTGCTGTAGTACTGCGTCGGGTACCCGCCGAACGTATTGGCCGGGAGCTTGCCCGCCAGCCGGGCGAACCCGTAGGAGTAGGTCGCGTCGATCAGGCCCACCCCGGGCCCGCTCAGCGGCGCACCGAACAGGTAGCCGTCCCAGGCCCAGCGGCCGAACAGGAACGGCGCCGCCCAGTTGGCGTCCTCGGCGTTGACGCAGCGGTTGTCGGTGTTCGGCTCGGTCATCGAGCACGGCAGGTAGCTCAGGTGGTTGGCGGAGATCGTCGCGTTCAGCGTCTTGGTCGTCGCCGCCAGCAGGCCGCTGTACTGCGATGCCGCCCAGCTCGCCTCGGAGCTGTTACCGACCTGCTGAGCGAGCCAGTGGTAGGCCCACAGGCCCATCAGCGCCTCGTAGTTGTCGATGGTCCAGTAGCCGTTTGCGTCGATGTCGTTGGTTTCTTCCATGATCCCGCCGGGCCCGGTGCGGTCGGCGGCGATCAGGTGGGCGGTGCCGGAGATGCTCGGCTCGGACTTACCGGTCGGCCCTTCGGTACTGAAGTTCGCCTTAACGAAGCTCAGGTCGCCGCTCTTCAGCAGGTAGATGGCCCAGACCCAGGGATAGGTCCAGACCCCGTCGTCGTACTGGGTCTGGCTGCCGATCACGTACCGGGCCCGGTCCAGCAGCCCGTGCGCGCCGCTGGTGTAGCCCTGGGTGAACAGGTTGGCCAGGATGCCGATGACGTCGTGGCTGAATTCCTTGTCGTAACCGTTGGCCCCGGTCTTCAGCTCGTCCCCGGACCGGATGATCTGGGTGTAGATGAAGCCGGTCTTGTAGGCATTGACCAGGCTCTGATCCGGCAGCGTCTGGATCTGGGCGATCCCGGCCAGCTGGCTGTTCCAGTACGTGCGCATGTGCGCGAAGTGCTGGTCGAAGCCGCCCGCCGCGGCCAGCGCGCCCGCTGAGGGCCATGCGTAGCTGGCGCCGAACCGGTCCGAGGCCACCGCGTAGTCGTGGTCCACGGCCGAATGCGGCGGGACCGCGAGCGGCGCCGAGTTCAGCGGGACCAGCCCGGCCGAGGGCTGCGGATCGACGCTGATCGCCTGCCCGGTCGGGTTGGTGACCTGCACCCGGCTGTAGATGACCACGTAGGCGTGGCCGCCGATGGCGACGTCATCGCCAAAGTTCGTGATCGAGATCGCGGCGCCGTCCCGGTGGAAGCCGGTCACCAGGGCGGGCAGGTATCCGTCGGCGTTCTCCCAGGTGGTAGAGCTGTCGTCGTAGATGCCGTACCCGTAGGTGGTGCCGGTCACCGCCGCGGTGCTGGCGCTGCCCGGCCCGCCGTCCGGGCCGCTGGTGTCCACCCAGAAGCTGCCGCCCAGGCAGGCCACGACGCCCTGGCTGTTGCCGGCCCAGCCGATGACGCTCGCGTCGCCGAACGTGCCGTACACGGTCTGGCTGCCCGCCGGCCCGTTCGGCGCGCAGTTGTACGGGGGAGCGGTGACCGAGGCGGCGGGCGCGGCACTGGCGGCCCCCGCCGAGATCGCGAGCCCGCCGACGGAAACTGCGGTAGCGACCGCGAGAACGCCACGTGACCGGGCAGAAAGCAAACCGAACGGACGCCGCATGGGGATCTCCCGTCGCCGTTGACTGAGCGGTCATGTACTACCCGGCGCATCTTTGTTTAAGCCTGCGAAGTCCCGTTCGATCAAAAATGCCACATCAGCAACGCGAGCGGCACGATTACCGCCACGCGGTCCGCTGGCTGAAGTCCTGGTCGAAAACGTGGGCCATTGAGCCCTGCCGCAGCGGGGTCAAGGTTTTGTGGGTGATCTGGGCGGCGGCATGGACGATGCGGCGGCGGACCACGCACGCCTGTAGCCGGCAGTTGATCCGCACGGGCACGATCGGGACCTTCGGCGGGATCAGGTTCGGGACCTATGGCGCTTCTTGGGCGCGCCCTTCGGGCAGATGCTCTTCCCAATCTGACCGGATCTGTGAGGAGGATCACATGGCTTCCGTCAATCAAGAGCCCGTGACAGCCCGGCCCGCCGCGGTTCAGGCTGCGACCGCCAGCGCGTCGGGATGGGGTAATTCGGCGCCGCTGGCCCTGGCCGGCTTCGCGGTGACGACGTTCATGCTCAGCCTGATCAACGCGAACGTGGTTCCCGCGGGGACGCTACCGGTGGTCTTCGCTGTAGCGTTCATGTTCGGGGGAGTGGCCCAGCTCATCGCCGGGATCATCTGCCTGCGCAACGGGAACGTCTTCGCCGGCGTGCTGTTCGGCGGCTTCGGCGCGTTCTGGCTGTCCCTTTACGCGTACGCCGAGTTCTTCGTGAAGGACGTGCCCCTGCTTCAGCAGGGCCACGCGCTCGGCCTGTTCCTGTACGCCTTCGGCATCTTCGCCACGATTATGTTCGTCGCATCGTTCCGTACCAGCATCGGCACGGTCCTGGCGCTCGCGCTCCTGGTCGCCGCCTTGTTCATCCTGGGCGCCGGGGCCTACACGGCGACCACCGGGCTGACCAAGACCGGCGGGTGGGTAGGCATCGCGCTGGCGGGAGTCGCCTTCTACCTGGCCCTCGCGGAGGTGTGCGAGCTGGAATACGGCCGGGCGTATCTTCCGGTCGGCCACCTCGCCAAGGTGCCGGGTGAATCCCTCGGGGAATAGAGCAGGACGCCGGAATCGGCAGTGAATCGGCAGTGAGGAGAGCGGAGTCATGGGCCGCAGCGCGAAAGCGTTCCGCCGGAGTGCAGGCGACCCTGACGGGGGGTCTGGAGCAGGAGCAGGGCAGTCAGGAGGGCGGACAGTACCGTCGGCCGGCGGTCGTGCTGGCCAGGTCCCCCATCGTTGGCCGGCCGCCTTCGGCGCGGAGCGTGCCGTCCGCCGGCCGATGGGGCGGGACCTTAGGCGGCCGCTGAATGGGACCTTCGCCGCTTTGTCGCCCTAAAAAGGGTGTTAACACTTCCGGTTAATCTGTTAACACTTCCGGTAAATTCTGTGCGGGAGGTCACATGACTTCCATCGGCGAGTGCCACGCGGGCACCACGACCGCCGCACACGGCGGCGGGTACCTGGGCCTGATCGTGGCCGCGCCGGCCGCCTACCTATCCTGCACCGAGGCGTGCGAGGCCCCCCACGGCCACTCGGTGCTACCCGGCTGGCCCTGGCCGAGCCCTAACCACCCCGACCGAAGCCACCGCCACTGAATGGAGTGCCGTTATGGGCCGTTACGCCGAAGAGTTTCACCGCAGCATCGCCGACCCGGAGTCCTTCTGGGGCGATGCCGCCGGAGCCATCGACTGGTACCGCGAACCGTCGGTGATCCTGGATTCCTCGAATCCGCCGTTCTACCGCTGGTTCAGTGACGGGGAACTGAACACCTGTTA
>JBEKCN010000347.1:0-5175 GCA_050014855.1 Streptosporangiaceae bacterium
CATCTCGTCGGGCGCGATCCAGTTGTTGGTCGGGCCTGCATCTTCTTCGCGTTCTGAGCAGATGAACGTACGGTCCTCGACGCGTGCCACGTCACTTGGGTCGGAAGCGCAGTGGAAACTGTTCGGGCGCAGCTTGGGGTTCAGCCGAGTGAAGGTTCCGTTCTCGACGAGCAGGCTGGTCAGCCCCTCCCATTCGGCCTGCGAGCCGTCACACCAGACGACGCTGTCGGGTTTAGTCAGTCGCGCGATTTCGTGGACCCACTTGGCCAGCTTGGGGAGGTTTGTTTCTGCCGAGTCTTCGATTAGCTCTGCGCTGAACATTTTCATCACTCCTGCGAAGTACTGACGTCCGCCGCTCCGTCGCGCCCGGAGTCAAGACTTGGCCGACGGCTACGGTGAAACGTCGTGTCATCTACCCTTGCCTGATACGGCTCGGCCCGGGGCAGAGCCGGAGGTCCCGGCACATAGTGACCTAGGTCGCCGAGCGCAACCCGCTCCCCGGATGCCGACTGTGCGGCACCCAACGGGGACAGGCCCGTCACCTCCGAGGGAGCCAAGGACCCGGTCAGGATTCCCACCCGGGCACTTCCGGATCAAGCCGGGCTCGGCGAAAGGGTCACACAGCGGATCGGCGATAATCCTGGCGGACAGCGGGACGTTCTTCAGCGCGGCCCGGAGCTGCGGGGGTGGCGGGCGGGCGCGACCCCCAGCGGCTGCGGGAATCCTGGGCTGGACGAGTTGGCCGCCAGTAGCCCGCGGGCGGGGCCACGTCCCGGCCGTGCAGGTCTGGCTCATGGCAACCACCGTCGATGACGACATCATGTCCTGGGAGATCGCTAGCCCCAGCCGGCGGAAATCAAGTGAATCGGGACGGCGGGATTTGATCCCGCGCCCGCTTGGCCCCCGGGCATCTTTGCAGACCAAATTATCAGTGCAGGTGTACTGTGACCTTCCCGGCATGAATGCCCGCACCGAGCAGGTTTTCCTGTCGCCGGGTGACTGCTGTCGGGCATGATGATGTCATGGACACCAAAATGATCAAGACGATAGGCGGGCACCGGGTCTGCGCCACACTTGCCGCCCAGCCAGATGAGGGAACTAATAGGCATTTGGGCACCAACGCACAATTCCTGGCTAAATCAGCCCATAAGTGCTTAGTCCTCATGCTGCTACCGGAGATCCCCGCCACCCCAACGGCCCTTGCTGTGCCTCCTGATCATCTACCGGCCCCGGCATGGATTGTCCATCAGGACTGGTTAACAGATCCATCTGTTTCGCCGGGAACCCGCAATACCGGTCTCGATCAAGCACGCGTCTCCTGGTCTGTCTGCCTCGGTTGCGAAGACAAGTGGGGTCTGCTCGGCGGGGAGCAGTGGCCTAGCGAGAGCGGCTATGAGCCTTCCCTTGAGGTTCTGACCCGGCTGGCCGAGCCTTATCAGTGCACCGTTGCGGATCTTCTTACGGACTGCAGCAACTTCCGGCCCTACGACGATACCTATCGCGCGTCCTGGTCTGATGAAATTATGCCCAATGAAACACGCCGGTCCGTTCTCCGCAAACTGAGCGCCGGGGTTT
Organism: Streptosporangiaceae bacterium; assembly: GCA_050014855.1. Taxonomy (GTDB): domain Bacteria; phylum Actinomycetota; class Actinomycetes; order Streptosporangiales; family Streptosporangiaceae; genus Bog-532. The sequence continues at coordinate 1,576 of JBEKCN010000347.1, forward strand.
CCCTGGCGGCAGCAAGTCCGATCCTCGCAACGCTGTCACCGGAACAGCATGCCGCGCCCATCTCGCGCATCGCCGAGGCGGCACCCGCCCTGCCGGACAGGCAGATCGTCCAGGCCATCATCTATCCCGCGATCGGCATCGGCCGGGTCGGCTCGAGCGACGAGTATTTCTACGGCCCAGAGGTCACCGATCCGGAGCCGCTGCGCGAAGGCGCCTACCGGGATAGGGACAAGCGGCTCAAAAGGCAAGCGGCGCGGTTCAGGGTCTATGGCTGCAACGCGCGGGGCGACATCGTCCGCGAACTGACCACGGAAAGATCAGGCGCGGAGATCGAATGGCATGTCCAGCTGGCCAACAAGAAATCGGCCTGGTTCGGATTCCAGCTGGCGCTCGACATCCCCGAGGCCAGTCATGCCGTCCCGACGACCCTGCGCAATCCGGGGATCACCGATCGCCACAGGCTGGCCATCACTCCATCGGCAAAGACCCTGCACGGAGGCAACGCCGGGCCGGTCGCCTTCGATGACGGCGCGTTCATGGACCTTCCCGTGTATCTCGGGGAGATGAGGACCGACGCGGACCAGCGCCTTACCCTGCTTGGCGGTCGCGGGCGGGCCAGGAGCTACAACGACAGCGCGGCCATCACTTTCGCCAACAACGAGGGCTGGCACGACGACGTGTCGGACGGGCCCGTGACCGCCACGGTGCGACTGCACGGCGAGCCGCTCGAGGTCGTTCCCGCCTGGGTCGTGATCGCGCCGCCCAACTACGGGCCGCAGCGTAAGTCCGTGCGCACCATGTGGGACGTGATGCGCGATGTGGCGATCAACGCGAACATGCTTTCCGCACCGGACCGGCCGTCCTTCACCGATGACATCCTGCCGCTCTTTCAGCGGCTAGCCGGGCTGCAGTGGGTGAACGCGGCCTACGCGGCCGGCTACGGCTGGCACGGCGCGTTCGACCTGACCAGCGAGGAAACCCTGCGCCAGCTCAGCAGCGCCGAGCCCGTGTCTCGCGAGCACCGTCGCATCATCGCCAACAATTTCCGGAAGTTCTCGCGTGATGGTAATTCGCCGATCCCCTGGCCCTGGCTCTACGGGGACGCGATGTCGATCCCGCCGGCACCGACGCCGCGACAGAATGCCTCGCTCAGCAGATGCCAGCTCGCCATGCTGGAGTCCTGGGCCGATGGCAACTTCGAGGAGGATTGGAGCCCCGGTCAGGAGCCCCCTCGCACCATCGACGAGGTGCCGGTGGCGAAGCAGGGCGACATGCTCACGCGGGCGGCACTGGAGTTCTGCCTCGCGGACGCGTTCCATCCTGGCTGCGAGATGACCTGGCCGGTACGGGCGCAGACGATGTACATGGCGCCCTTCCGCTTCCGGCATGCCCCCCGGGGCTGGATCGAGTCGATTCCGCCCGCGACGCTGACGCCCGATGCCGTGACGATACGCAACGGGCCACTGCACGGTCAGCTACCCGGCGGGATCACCCGCTGGATGGCCGTGCCCTGGCAGACCGACACGGCAAGCTGCCGTTCGGGTTACACGCGCTCCTTCGACCCGTACGCACCGGCCTTCTGGCCCGCGCATGTTCCCAACCAGGTCCTGACCGAGCACAACTACAACATCGTGCTGGACACGAGCCGTCCCCTGGACGAGCGGCGCAAGGCGTTCGCGAGCCGGGAAGTGTGGTACGAGCCGCTCGGCAGCGAGAGCTACACGCAGCAGATCAACAACATGGTCCACCACTTCGACTTCCTCGGCGTGGTCGAGGTTCGCAGGGGCCCCGACGACGGCGAGTTCCCGGCAGAGATCGAAGTGGCGGATTACTCGCGGGCCGTCACTGCCGGGGAAGAGGCTTTCGACGGAGCGGCGCCGCACAGTGGCCCGCCCATCGGGCACGGCGTCGGCGCGGCCCGGCGCGGCCGACGGTCGGCGGCCGATGTCGACCTGTCGAACATCGACCTCGTGCGGCGGTTCCCCAATGGGCTGCCACCGCACACCGCGTGAAGGTCGAGGTAGCCGTGGTCGGTGCGGGCTCCGCGGGTGCCGCCGCCGCAGCCTTGGCACCGCACGCGACCGTGGCCCTGATCGACCGGGTTCGCGAGCCTGGCTGGCGCGTAGGCGAATCACTGCCAGGTGCCGCCAGGCGCCCGCTGGCCGTGATCGGCGCATGGCAAGGGTTCGCCGCGGCTGGGCACGCGCAGGCCCCGCTGAAGGTCAGCCGCTGGGGATCAGATGTCCCCGAAGTGCTCGACACGTTCCGCGACCCCGACGGGACGGGGTGGCGGATCGACCGCGCGCGCTTCGAGGCGGACCTGCGCGCCCACGCGATGGACCTGGGCGCGCGGCTGGTCGCGCCGGCTAACGCGACCGCGGTCGGCCGTTCAGGCGAGGGCTGGCTGGTCCGCCTCGGCGGCGGATGCTCTATCGAGGCCCGCGTCGTCATCGATTGCGGCGGGCGGCGCTCGCGGCTGCTGCGGCCCCACGGGCAGCGCCGTCTGGTCATGGACCGGCTGGTGTGCGTCTACCAGCGCGTTCCTCCACGAGGCGAGCCTGACCCCGCGACCTATGTCCAGTCAGTGCCCGAGGGCTGGTGGTACACGGCGGCGCTGCCCGATGGATCACGGCTCATCGCCTTCCACAGCGACAGTGACCTGCCCGCGGTACGACAGGTCCTGCGCCGCGGACCGGCTGCCGTGGCCGTGACCGTGCCTGGTCTCGCCGAGGCCACCGGGCCGGCCGACCTCGAAACGGCGGAGCCGCCGCAGGTCTGCTCGGCGAGCAGCATGGCACGCAGTGCCGCCGGGCGAGACTGGCTGGTCGCGGGCGAGAGCGCCATCGCACTCGACCCGCTGTCCTCGCAGGGCTTGTTCAACGCGCTCGTCACCGGCCTCGAGGCGGGCCAGGCGGCCCGGATGCTGCTCGACGGCGACCGCACCGCCTCCGAGGAGCACGCCCATCGCATGCGGCACATCTGGCGCGCTTACCTCGGCCATCACGCGCTCTACTACGGCATGGAGGAACGCTGGACCAGCATGCCATTCTGGCAGCGACGTCACGCTGTCAGGCAGCGCGGCCGACGGTAACGCCCCAGCCGCCAGCAGGCGCGCAGACAGCACAAATCCAGCGTCAGCACCGCCGGAACCCCGGCCAGACGGCGCCGCGCATCCAGGCCACCAAGCAGCCAGAATGTCAGGGCCAAACGTGAACGTGGTCCCACCAAAACGTGATGACCTTTAAGTCGGGACGGCGGCATTTGAACCTGCGCCCCTTTGGCCCCCGGGCATCTTTGCGGACCAAATTATCAGTGCGGGTTTACTGTCTGCCTGCGCTAGCGGGCGTGGGTGCAGTACGCGGGTGTACGCGGGTGTTCGCGGCGATCCTCGCTCAGTTAGTGACTCAGCTACCAATCTTTGTTATGTCATTCGGGCGGCAGGCCGGCACTTGAGCGCCAATCTTTCCTCATTTGCTGACCTTCCCGGCATGAAGGCGCGCACCGAGCAGGTTTTCCTGTCGCCGGGTGACTGCTGTCGGGCATGATGATGTCATGGACACCAAAATGATCAAGACGATAGGCGGGCACCGGGTCTGCGCC
>JBEKCN010000348.1:0-5172 GCA_050014855.1 Streptosporangiaceae bacterium
GGCCAGGGCGCGGCGGAGCACGCCGGCGTTGGCGAGCTTGGGCAGGCGGGGGAGCCGGTAGAAGAATCCAAGGAGCGCTTCGAGTTCGGCGGCGTTGGTGCCCTCGGGGAGCAGACCGAAACGGGCGGCGAGAAGGGCTGCCGGGGCCAGGGTGGTCTCGATGATTCGGTCGGCTGAGCGAAGGTATTCCAGGACGCGTCCGGTGATCGTGGCGGTGGCCCGGGCCGGCCCGAGGTCGATGTGATCGAGCTTCGCGCCCCCCGTGTCGCTTTCGCCGAGCAGCAGCAGGTGCCGGTAGGCCATGGTCACTTGCTGAGGGAGCCGTTCCTCAGCCGCTGCCAGGCGCTTGGCGAGCTGTTCGCGCTGTTCAGCGTTGAACCGTCCGAGGCGGTGCTTGTCGGCGCCCAGCTCCCGCAGCGCCGACAGGGTCCGTGCCGAGCCCCTAGCCTTGCTCATCCCGGCGATGTCGGCGGCGATCAGCATCGCGGCGTTCTTGTTCGCGCGCCAGCTCCCCCCGCAGTGCTCTAGCCCGAGTTTCCGAGAATCGTGGTGAGAGCCGACTGTTCTCGCTGGTCAGCTATGGTTCCGGGGGTGGTTTTGGCGTATTACCCATCTCAGCGTCTGGGGGCGTAGCGGGCGAAGCTGAAGATGGCGGTGAGCTTGTCCTGGACGGGGCTGGTTTCGGTGAGTATGCGGTGGGCTCGGGGGCGGCCGCGGTCGCCGTGGTAGAGCAGGACGGTCTCGCTGATGCCGGTGAGCTCGCGCAGCAGTTCGCGGACGGACATCCGCAGTCCGGCGCGGGCGGCGCGAAGGCGCATGAGGTGGGCGATCTGGAGGGCCAGGACGCAGGTGAAGACGTGAACGCGGATGTTGTGCTCGGTCCAGTGGTGCATCGGGGAGAACGAGACGACGTGCGGGTCTTTCATCTGCCGGAAGGAGAACTCGGCTTCGGACTGGGACCGGTAGCCGGCCACGACCTCGGGCATGGGCCAGTCGTCGTGATCGGTGATCAGAACGTGCTTGCCGAAGATCTCCTCTTCCAGGACTGCCCGGGCGCCCGGGTCGATGCTCCAGCTCAGGCGCAGGTCTTTGGGCTGGTCGCCGCCGAGCTGCCAGGTGATGACGCGGCGGACCCAGGGCTTGGCGATGATGGCCTCGATCTCGGCGGTGACCTTGTCCTTGCCGCGGCGGGTCTTGCCGCGGGCCAAGGTCGCGGCCAGCTCGTCCAGTTTCTTGCCGGCCTTGGCCAGCGTGGTGCCGTCGAACCCGCGTGCCTGGCTGTCGCGCAGTTCCGGGGAGTGGGTAAGGATGGTGCGGCGCCCGGCGCCGTAGACCTCGCGTCTGGTGTCGTAGCCGGTCAGCCCGCCGAACCGCTCCTTGTCAACCAGGCTGCGCCGGGATGCGGGCAGCGCGGTCAGATCCGGGCAGTCCGAGGCGGGCACGGACCCGATGTAGTGCAGCCCGCTGGCGGCCAGGTGCGTGAAGTTCGCTTCGGAGTTCTGGCCGGCGTCGAAGACCACGGTCATGTCCGCGGCGCCGGCGCCGGCGCTGGTGCCGGCTGCGGCGCACACCGCCTCGTACCGGCCGCGCAGCTGGCCGATCATCGCAGGGAACTGAGTGACGTCAGGCTTGTTGCCGGGGTAGGCGTGCCAGGTCAGCGGGATACCGCCGTCCCGGGTAACGACCAGGCCCAGCCCGACTAGCCGCAGGTCCGAGCGTTTCTGCTTGGCCTTGCCCCGCTGCGCGACCGGTGCCCTGCCGTTCGCCGTGCCGATGAACGTCGCGAAGTTCGTCATATCCAGCGCCACCGAGGACACGTCCACGCCTGCGGACTGAACGATCTTCACCGCGATCTTGCGGGAGATCTCCTCCAGCTGCCCCAGGGTGACGGCGTGCATCGCGTCCCAGAACCGCCGGTGATCCAGCGCGGTGGCGGGGATCTTGGTGAACCGGTCCGCGGCGGTCGTTTTCCACCAGTCCGCGAACCCGGCCTTCGAGCACGGGGCGACCAGCCGGTTCAGCGCCGCCAGCGCCAGGTACGTCCCGGTGGGCAGCGGCTGCCCGGCCGGGGCCGGCCCGGTGACCTGGTCGATGATGCCGGCCACGCCGAGATCATCCAGCATGCCCCACGCCGCGGCGACGGCGCCGAACTCCTTATGCCGGGTCCGGTCCGGCAGGCCCAGCCCGCCACCGCGCATCGCGGCGGCCAGCTCATCGGCTGTCCCCAGGTACTCCTGGGAGACGATCCTGGGCTTGCCATCCACCCGGGCGGACTCCACCAGGTAGTAGTACGTGGCCGTGCCGCGCTTCTTCCCCACGATCGATGCCATATATGGGTAATACACTAATCCCGGCACGGAACCAAACACCCAGCCGGCATGTCACCAGGGAGAACTCACCGAACCGGCAGTCTGGCTGACGTCAGGAACTCCATGATCATCGGAAACTCGGGCTAGGACTTCACGAGCTACCCGCAGGGTCTCTCCAGTGACGTCTCCGTTGACCCGCAGGTTGAGATCCAAGATGCCGAGGATGAGCTGCTGCCTGTCCGGCACGTCGGCCGAGGCATGGACTCGCGGTTCGACCCGAAGCTCTGGCGTGGCGGGCGCGACTGTGGTGATCGCGTCGTGCAGGAGCGTTTCGATCCGGTCATCGTTGATTGCGCTCTCGCGTTCGAGGACGACCTTGTTGAGGTTCGGCTCGGTGGTGAACCGGTAGCGCCCGCCCTCCAGCCGCATGTACCACAGGGATGCTTCGAGCGCGTCACGCACGTCCTCGATCAGCCCGCGCGACAGCCCGGGGCGCCCTACGCCGAGCAACATCTGGGCGGCTGAGGCGCCCAGCACCCGGTCAGAGCCGAACGAGTTCAAGAACGCGGTCGTTGCCAAGCCGGTGGCCAGGGAGAATTCTTCCACTTGACCGCCGCGCCGCTTGTCTTCCGCCGGGGCGATCGACTCAGGGCGGATGATGTCGGCGTTGAGCGCGGCCTTGTAGCTCTCTCCGGCGAACCGGATGACCTCACCCCGGATGCCCGGATCGGCGAGGTTCACGTCGCCCGGGTGGATCAGCGGTGCTTTGTTGTGCTGCTGGGCGAGGGCCTTGACTGTATGGGCTAGGGTGCGCAGCGCGCCACGAGTCCGCTGGAACCCCGACAGCGAGCCCCACCGGTTAGTGAGGATGTCAACCAGCTCCGGGTGGAACGGGAACGCCAGCGCAAGCCGTTCCCGGTAGCTGGCCTCACGGTATGTGGCGGGCACGGCGTCGGCCAAAGACTCATACCAGTCGGCATACGCATCGGCGATACGGCGCCGGTCTTCCGGCGAACCGATAGTGGTGAAGAGTCGGCGGTGCAGGATCGGGAAGATATCGTCGCCCTCGACAGGCGTGACGATGTTCTCCGTCCGCCCTACGACCTTGGACAGCCGCTCCTGCATCTCTTCGCCGCCGGCGCTAGCGGCCGAAGTACCGCGGGGGAAGCCGCCGTTCCTCGGCACGCGCGGCCCGGTCCCGCTCGGTCTCCCAATCCAGGTGGTGGCGGGCGAGCGCGTTTTCCAGCAGTTCTTCTGCCCTCGCCCTGGTGGCTGGGTCGACCTCCTCGCCGCCGAATGTGGCCGCAGCGGCTTCCTGAGAGATCTCGCCAGCGATGACGGCCTCTAGTACCTCGCGGAGGTTCGTGCCGATGGCCTGGCCAACGACGTCGAAGACTTTGTCTCCGAGCGCGATGCCCATGTTCTCCATCTTTTTCAGCAGCACGTTCAGGACATAGCCCTCGCGGGTGCTGGTGGCAACCAGGTTGAAGATGTACACCTCGTCGGTCTGCCCGATCCGGTGGATGCGCCCCATCCGTTGTTCCAGCCGGTTGGGGTTCCAGGGGATGTCGTAGTTGACCATCAGGTGGCAGAACTGGAGGTTGATGCCTTCCCCGGCGGCTTCGGTGGCCACCATGATCTGGGCAGTTTCCCGGAAGTACCGTTCCTGCTCGATCCGCTCGGCCAGTTTCATCTGCCCGTGGATCTGGGCGACCTCGAAGTCCGCGGACAGGTTCTCGATCAGGTAGTCCAGAGTGTCCTTGTGCTCAGTGAAGATCAGCAGCTGCTTGCGCCGGTCTTCCTTCAGGCCCAGGTTGTGGACCACGTCGAGAAGCTCGGTCAGCTTGCGCTCTGTCCGCCTGGCCTCGACCTCCTGGGCGAGGGCAAGCAGGGGAAGCAGCGCCGCTTTCTCAGCCTCCAGCTCCGCGACCGTATCCGGCAGCCATTCCTCCACGGCTTCCTCTTCAAGCTGCCAGCGTGTGCCTTCATCGAGATCATCGAGATCGCCGCCGTTAGCCGCCAGGGACGCCTGGAAGTCCCGCCGGTTGCGCAGGTAGGCGGCGGGGTCTTCCAGGGCCTTGTCGATCCGGGCAACGCGCCGCTCCAGCGTGCGCCTGATCGCGCGGGTGCTGGAGGCGGTGCGCCGCTGCATGGTGGTGAGAGCGAAGCTCGCGGTCGTCCGTGACTGCTCGCCGCGGATAGCCCGAAGCTTGTTGGCCACGAAGTCCGTGACCGCGTCATAGAGCTGCTGTTCGTCGGCGGTCAGCGTGTACTCGATGCGCCTGGGGTGGCGTTTCTTGAACAGCAGCTCACCCGACATGTCCCGCATGATCTCCTTGGAGACCTTGCGGAACTGCTGTGGCGGGACCTGGGTCTCTCGCGGGCAGCGGTCCCCATGGCCGCTACCGTCCTGTTCGACCTGGACCGCCGCCTGCCCGATGACGGGAAGCCCGCCGTGCTCTACGTCCGGGACAAGCGCCACCCCGGCGCAGCCCCGCCGCATTGATCATCCTGCGGAACGATCGATTAACAACGTGATCACCAGCGGATGAGTCAAAGGGTGTCGTTGTGCGGGGCTAGCGGCCAGGGCCGCGTGGCCGTGGCGGCGCGGGCCCGCGTCCTGGCCGGGGGCTGTGCCCGGGGCGCGGCTGGCCGGGCGGGGGTTTGCGGGGGACGGACCGGAAGGGCTGGGGGAAGGATTCATCGGCGAGCCGGGCGGCGCTGCGGGGACGGGGATTCGCTGGCTGCTGTACGCCGGGGGCCGACCTGGCGGCGGCGTGGAGCCGCTGGGCGGCGGTGCGGGCGGCGGCGGCTTGGACGGCGTGCTGCTGGGCGCGGCGCAGTTCGGCGACGGCTTCGGCCA
>JBEKCN010000349.1:0-5172 GCA_050014855.1 Streptosporangiaceae bacterium
CTTTCTCGGTTCCCTCGTCGACCAGCAGCGTGCCGGCTTCCCGCTCCACGATCGTCCCGGTGACCCGCCCGATTTCCGCCCAAATCCGGTCAGCCACCGCGATCCGCGCATAATTGCGCTTCACAATTGCCCTGTCCCCTTGCCTGAGCGCCGTCGGCGCCACCACGCCGCAGCGCCAGGCGGTGGTGGATGCCGCCAGCGTCAGCCGCTCTTCCCCGGCCGCGGTCTGGAGAACTAGCAAATGTGGGCTGACATCAAGCACAGTCCCGGTGACTGCGTGCGTCACTCCGCTGTTCAAGGCGCCGGGTGAACGCGCTGACGACATCGGCTCGCGACCGTCGGCCTCCCCGAAAAGCGCTGACTTGAGCAGTCGGCGGCGGGCGTAGCGTGCCGGAGTAATAGCGTCCGTGCGATCATCGACGGACGGGCTATGGTCGTGCACGCCCCGCACTTGCCCCCCATGGGATTGCATGCCTGTCCCTTGACGATGCTTACCATCGGTGGCCTACGTCAAGCGGATCAGCAACCTTTTTGAAATCATTACGTAGAGGTACATTTGCCCCGCCTCGAAATCGCGTCCGAAACGGTCGTTCGAGCCGAGCAAACCCGAGCGCTGCCGCGGACATCTCTCAGGTGGTGGTGCGCGCCCGGTTACTTTGGGTAGCGTACCCCCCATGAGGAGCCGGATCGGCCGTGCTGGTGAGCGGGTACGGCCTGACATCGATGTCCCGGATCCGCCGCCGTGTGGTGGCCAGGACCGGAATGATCCGGGCCACCGAGCCGACCTCGATCCGGATGGGGAGGCTGCCTTCCGGGAGTACGTTACGGCTCGCGGCGCCACGCTCCTGAGGATCGCCCTGCTGCTCACCGGCAACCGCGCGGATGCCGAGGACCTGCTGCAGGCGGCGCTGGCCAAGACCTACCTGGCCTGGGACCGGATCCACGATCGGGCCGCGCTCGATGCATACGTCAAGCGCGCCATGGTCAACACCCAGATCTCCTGGTGGCGCAGGCGGCGGGTCGAGGAGTTCCTCACCGGGCAAATCCCGGACCGGCCGGTGGCCGAGCAGTTGCCGCCGAGCGAACTGCAGGACACAGTGCGCCGGGCCCTGGACCGGCTGCCGCAGCGGATGCGGGCCGCGGTGGTCCTCCGCTACTACGAGGACATGAGCGAGCCCGAGATCGCGGACGTCCTCGGTGTGAGCCGGGGGACCGTGAAGAGCACCGTGTCCCGCGCGGTGGCGAAGCTTCGGATCGACGCCGAGCTGGCGGGCTGCCGGCCCGGGCACGTGGGACCGGCCGGTAGCTGACGGGCCGCCATGGCATACCCGGCCCTGCCTGTGGGAATATCAGCGCAACAAGCCTGAGTGCGGAATCTGCCCCGGGCCCGGTGCGAATCCACGAGGTGGTGGCCGTGCGCAGCACGATGATGGATGTCCCGCTTACGGTCACGTCGATCATGCGCTACGGGACCACGGCCTTCCGTGACAAGGAAGTCCTGACCAATACCGGTGACGGCGTCCGGCGCGAGACGTACGGGGAAGTCGCCCGCCGGGCCGCGCGGCTCGCCAATGCGCTGCGCCGGCTGGGTACCGACGGTGACCAGCGGGTCGCCACGTTCATGTGGAACAACGCCGAGCATCTCGAGGCCTACCTGGCCGTGCCCTCGATGGGGGCGGTCCTGCACACGCTCAACATCCGGCTCAGCGCCGCTCAGATCGCCTACATCGCCACGCACGCCGAAGACACCGCGGTGATGGTCGATGCCTCACTGGTCCCTCTGTTCGCTGAGGTCCTGCCGCAGGCGAAGACGATCCGGCACGTCCTCATCACCGGCACCCCGGCCGGCTCGCTGCCGCCGGACGCCGCGGCTCTGGCCGCGCCCGGAGTTGAGGTCCATGGCTATGAGGACCTGCTCGCCGCCGAGCCCGACTCGTTCGCGTGGCCCGAGCTGGACGAGCGGTCGGCCGCGTCGATGTGCTATACGAGCGGCACGACCGGCAACCCCAAGGGGGTGGTCTACAGCCATCGGTCCATCTACCTGCACGCGATGGGGCCCTGCCTGGGGAACACGTTCGGATTCTCCGAACGGGACCGCGTGCTGCCCATCGTCCCGATGTTCCACGTCAACTCCTGGGGTTTCCCCTTTTCCGCGGTGCTGTGCGGGGCGACCACGATCATGCCGGACCGGCACATGCAGCCGGACGCCATGGTCCACCTGATCGAGGCGGAGCGCCCGACGGTCGCGGCCGGCGTCCCGACCATCTGGCAGGGTGTGCTCCAGCACATCCGCGCCCATGGCGGGGACCTGTCCTCACTGCGCCTGGTCATCGCGGGCGGCTCCGCCGTGCCGCACTCCCTGATGAAGGCCTACGACGACCTCGGGGTGACGCTCGTGCAGGCCTGGGGCATGACGGAAACCTCACCGCTGGGCAGCGTGGCGAATCCGCCCGCCGGCGTTACCGGGCCCGAAGCCTGGCCGTACCGGGACAGCGCCGGCCGGCTTTTCTGTACCATCGAGGCCCGGCTGGCCGGAGACGGTGACGCGGTGCTGCCGCAGGACGGTGAGGCCGTCGGCGAGATCGAGGTGCGCGGACCCTGGGTGACCGGGTCCTACTACAAGGACGACGACCCGGCCAAGTTCCACGATGGCTGGCTGCGCACCGGGGACGTCGGCAGCATCGACGAAGAAAGCTTCATCCGGATCAATGACCGCAGTAAGGACGTCATCAAGTCCGGCGGCGAGTGGATCTCCTCAGTGGAGCTCGAAAACGCCCTGATGGCACATCCGGACGTGCTTGAGGCGGCGGTCATCGGCGTGCCCGACGACAAGTGGGGCGAGCGGCCCTTCGCGGCGGTCGTCGTCCGCGACGGCGTGGACGTCTCCGCGGAGCACCTGCGCGACCACCTGGCGGCCAGCGTGCCGCGCTGGCAGCTGCCCGAGCGCTGGGCGTACATCGACGAGGTGCCGAAGACCAGCGTCGGAAAATTCTCCAAGCGCACCATGCGCGACGCGTACGCCCAAGGCGAGTACAAAGTCATCCGGCTTGGATGACGCCGCCACACCGGATACGCTTACCCGCGTCAGGACGGGTCGCGGTACGCTGGCACGCACCGTCCCGATGGTGGGAGGCTTCGCCTAGTCCGGTCTATGGCGCCGCACTGCTAATGCGGTTTGGGTTTACCGCCCATCCGGGGTTCAAATCCCCGAGCCTCCGCTTTCGAGCAGCGGTCCACCCAGCGCACGCCGCAAGGGTGAACCGCTGCTTTTTCTGCCGGTCGCCGCGCTGGCCGCGTCAGGAGGCAGCGGACCAGCTCAGGGTGAAGCGGTCCAGCGTGTAGCCGAAGGCATTGACGGTGGGCTGGATGAAGTTGTTGCGGATCATCTGGGCCGCTTCCGATTCGGCCGCGCCGACGAGCGGGCCGCTCACGGCGGACACGTGACTGACCCGGTAGAAGGCTAGGCTCTGCGCCTCGCTGTACAGCACCGACTGGGCGAACTGCGGCCGGATCAGCGCCCCGCAGCCGAAGCCGGGGTACGTCCAGCTGTGCGCGGTACTCAGCGGCCGGCTGGCGGTGTTGTCGATGCTGACGTCGTGTGCGCTCTGCGGAAGCTGCGGCCGTGGCAGCACCACCGAGATCGCGACCTGCCCCGGCCGGCCTTGCTCCGGTGCCGCGATGACCTGCAGCCGGTAGTGGCCAGCGGCCTGGGTCCACCACGAAGGGCCCGGATTGAGATTGACCGTGGCGGAGGCGCGGCCGACGGCGTAGAAGGTGCTCGAGTACCAGCAGGGCCATGGGCCGAGGTTCTTCGACACCTTGCGGGTGAAGACGAAGCTGAAGTTCTCCGTGCCCAGCGCCGGCTTGGAGATGCCCTCGATCTTCTGCAGCACCCAGGGGCCGAGCAGGGCGTTGGAGCTGGTACCGGCGCTGATAGTCTGCCAGGGCCAGGCCAGCCGGACCTTCGGCAGGTGCACGTTCAGCCCGAGGAAGTGCAGCGAGGCCGACAGCGCCATCAGCACCACCGAGGCGATCGCGCGGCGGAAGATCAGCGCCAGGATCGCCGCCGCGGCGCTCCACTTGACCCATCGCGGAATCCACCGCCGGCGCCGGCGGTACGGAGGATGCGGGCCGCCCGTCGTGGCCGGCGGAGGCCAGCCTCCCGGCTGGCCTGCGACCGGGCCCAGCCAGGGCTGCGGCGGTACCTCGGCCGGCGCCGCCGGGCCCCCGTCCCGCACCGCCGCGGGGTTCAGCGGGGCCCAGCCACCGGAGGTATATGCTCCGGCCCGGGCCGCGGCGTCTGGACCGGCCCAGGCCGGTTCAGCGGCGGCCAGCCTGCGCGAGCCGAACGAGCCGAGCAGGAGAAGGAGCAGACGGACCATCGGGTTCCCCTGTTTCTGTGCTTGGTGGTGGCAGCTAGCCGGTGCCAGCTAAACGGTGCCAGCTAAACGGTGGCTGGGTAGTCGAGGCTGAGGACGACCGGCACCGCGCCGAAAGGGCGGCGGAACTTGGCGCCCGGCTTGTCGGGGGCGTGCGGTTCGGCGATCCTGGGCCAGCGCATGCTCGTGTGCTGGTCGGTAAGGCCCTGGACGGAGTACGGGAACTCCATGGCCGAGGTGTTGTGCAGTTTCAGCAGGCCGCCCCAGCGAAAGCCCGCGAACACATTGGCCAGTTCCAGTACGGACAGTTCCACCGGCACGGTGAGATCGATGTGATACACGGTGTCGGCCACCGCCACCAGGTCGTGCGCGCACTGCATCAGGGCCTCGGACTTGGTCCGGAACACGGTGCCGTCCGGGTTGACGGTGCCGAGCTTTTCGCCCTGGACCGGCGAGTAGCGCGGGTTGGCCTCGCACTGCATCCAGTCGCAGGCGGCCAGCAGCTTCCAAGAGATCCCGCAGTTGCCGGCCACGTCCCGGTAGATGAGCTCGGCGCGCGCGAGCGGCTTGCGGGCCGTGGCCAGGAAGGTGCTCTTCACCGCCGTCGGCATCTGAGGCTGGTAGCGCGGCGCCGTCTTCCTCGTCTTGGCTGCGGCCTTCTTCTTTTGCGTCTTCTTCGGTGCTCCGGCACTGCGCGCCGGTGCCCTGGGGGCTGGCGCATCGGCGGCCCCGGGCTGTGCGGCCACAGACCGGGCCACCGGGGCGGCTGGCGGCCCGGCCGTACCGGCGGCCC
>JBEKCN010000350.1:0-5170 GCA_050014855.1 Streptosporangiaceae bacterium
TGGACCCGGTAGCGGGCGGGCAGCGCCACATGCAGGCCGGCCGCGACAATGATGGCCAGGACGACCGGCCACCACCGCTCGCCCCGCTCGGCCGGGTCGGCTGGCGGGAGCTCAACCGCGGGCTCGTGGGCCGGCCTTCGCTCTGTGGTCATATTCGCTCTGTGGTCATATTCGATGATAAAGCAGCGACGTTACGGTGAACTCGCCCTAAATGGGTGATGTCCCGCCGGTTTCCGCGGCGCATGATGCTCTCATCGGGACGCGGGCCAACGGCTCCGGAGGGAGTCCTCTTCGCCCCGTCTACCAGCCTGAATAACGCCTTCGCTGTCTCTGCGGGACAACTCTGGTACGCGGCCTCCTCAAGAGCGCGGCGGCCGACGCCGTCTCGCTACTTCAGTAGACCTTCGCCGACAGCGAGCAGGTTTTGGGAAACAATCAACGCAGTGCTCTGACCGCCCACAACAACCCCGCCTCCCGTCTGCCAGGCTGCCAGAGGGACAAAGACGCCGAGCTCTGTAAACCAGATCCTGATTGGTCGCCAGTCCCTGGCCGATGTGGGCCCCCGACATTCCTGGGCTTCTATCAGATCGGTTCGATTTCGCCCGGGCGCCAGGTTTTGTCGAAGAACGGCTGGAGCGGGCTGTAGAGGCGGAAGAGGGTGTTCCAGCCCTTGTCGGGGATGGTCTGGATCCAGTTGCCGTCTTCGACGCCTTCGGGTTTGGCCGGGCCGAAGTACACGGTGGTGGAGCCCTCGGGGTCCGCGGCCGCGGCCGGTGTGGGGTAGCTCTGGCTGCCCGCCCTGGGGTAGCGCTGGCTCGTCCGCAGCATAGAGCGGGTCTGGTTGTCGTAGATGGTCAGCGACCAGAACCTGGCTGCCGGGATGTCCGGCGGGAGCGTGAGCTTGTAGGTCTGGCTGCCGTGCAGGTATTCGCCGGTGGAGTCGGTGAACGCGCCGAGGTATTCCGAGCCGATCTCGGTCAGCCGCATGATCATCGCGGGTGTGATCCCGGTCGCGTAGAAGAACATCGCGGTCCGCGGGTGGAGTGTGCGGTAGCCGGTCGGCGGGCAAGGCGTTACGACTCCGTCCGGGCTTACCTGCGCTGGCGGTGTCTCGAATGTGTAGCCGCCGACGAACAGGTAGTTGAGCCAGGCGGAGCCGGGGTAGTAGGCGAATCCCTCGGACTCGCGGGCGCGCCAGTTCAGTGTTCGTGTGGTGGCGGTCGCTATCGCCGCGGCCTCGGTCAGGATTTTTCGCATCCGCGCATCGGGCTTGAACGGCTTGCCCTTCACGATGCCGATGGCGGCAAGTGACCCCATGATCTCGGGATCGAGCGCGCCCGCCGGCTCTTGCTGCACGAGCTCGTTGATCAGCTCGTAGTAGCTAGCGTCGTTCGGCGGGATCGTGTCCATCACCAGGCCGCTGCCTTCGATGAACGTGGCGGCCGGCTGTGGTTTGAGAAACGACCAGTCCAGGTGGCCCTCGGGGGTTCGCCGTAGGGAGGCTGTTCCCGCCAGCGCGGTACCGATGCTCGTGCCGTAGCCGCCCGGCTGGTATGGGTAGATCTTCAGCGTCTTCTTGATCAGCTCGACGGGCGGCCCTGGCTCATCGTTCTCGTCGAGGAACGCCCGCCCCAGCATGATGGCCCGGGTCGTGCGGACTCGCTCCACGATGAATCCGCCATCGGGCAGGTCGCCGGTATAGCCGGGCGGGAGCAGGAGGTACTTTCCGCCCGCGCCCCGGTCGGGTCCCGGCAGGCCGAAGTCAGTCACCCAGCGGAACCACATGTCGTCGATGACGCCGAGTGACATCGGCGGTGTCTCGACGACGATCGGGCCCCCCGTCAGGTCCAAGACGGACCAGAAGTAGATCGTGTCCGCGTTGGCGGTCAGGAACAGCGACTGCGCGTCCATCAGCTTCGAGAAGATCAGCACCGCGTTGTCCGGGACGCCCGCGCTGATCAGGCCGTTCCTGATCGCCGAGGTTGATGCGCCCTGGTACGCATTCAGGAACGCCTCGACGGCGTGCATCAAGTCGAGGTTGTCATACACCTTGGCAATGGTCTTCGTGCTGGGCGCGCCGTCGTTGTATTCGAGTGTGCCGAGCCGCGTCTCGACGGAGTCGGGCGTGGTGATCTCGGGCCGGATGGCTGCTGCCGTCGCCGCCGCAGATGCCTGGCTCGCCATGGTGTCTTCCTCACTATGTGATGGTTTCGATCTCGCCCGGGCGCCAGGTCTTGTCGAAGAACGGCTGGAGCGGGTTGTAGAGCCGCAGGATCACGAAGAAGCCTTTGCCCGGGACGGTCTGGAGCCAGTTGCTGGCCCTGCCGCCGGGGGCCGCGGGCCCGAAGTAGATGTCGGTCGTGCCGTCCGGGTTGGTTTCGACAGTGCCTGACTGGCTGCCGATGTCCGGCTTCGGCTGACCGGTCTGGAGCATGGAACGGGTCTGGCGGTCGTAGACCATCACCGACCAGAAGCGGCTCTGCGGGATGCCGGGCGGCAGGGTGAGCCGGTAGCTGCGGGCCCCGTCGAGGAACTGGTCGCCGCCGTCGCGCATGGCCACGAGGTATTGCGAGCCGATGCCAGTCAGGCGCATGCACATCGCTGGGGTGACACCGGTGTAGGGGTAGAACCAGGCGATACGAGCGTTCAGCTTGCGCGCGCCGTCGCTCGGGCTGGGGACGACACCCTTCGCGGTGATCTGCGGGGGCGGGTCGAGGAAGTCGTAGCCGCCGGCAAACAGCGGGTTGAGCCACGCTGAGCCGGGGTAGTAGGCGAAGCCTTCTTCTGGCCGGGGCGCGAACGAGATCGTGCGCGCGGTGGCGTTGCCGACGGCGGCGGCGTCTTCGAGGATCTTGCGCATCCGCGCGTCGGGCTTGAACGGCTGGCCCTTGACGATCCCCACTGCCGCCAGCTGACCAAGGATCTCGGGGTCACCGGCGCCCGCCGGCTCCTGCTGGACCAGGCCGGTGACCATCTTCCAGTAGGTGAAGTCGTTCGGCGGGACAGTGTTGAACGACATGCCTGAGCACTCGACGAAGCGGATCTCGGGTTCCGGCGGCAATGGCGCCAGCGGCGCCTCGCCCGCCAGGAAGGTCGCAATCGCCGTGCCCTGTGCCCCCGGCTGGTAGCGCGAGATCCGGACACCGGCGCGGATCGCTGCAGCTGCGGGAGCGGGATCGTTGCCGATCATGAACGCCCGGCCCATCACCAGTACGTGTTTCGTTCGCGATTTCGTCACGTGGAAGCCTGAGTCCGGCAACGGACCGTCGTAGCCGGGCCCCACGATGAGGTAACGACCGCCTTCGCCCCGGTCGGGACCCGGAAGACCGAAGTCGATGACCCATCCGAACCACATATCGTCGATGCATCCAAGGATGCCCGACGGCGCTGCGAGCGCCGGAACCTCGAAGACCATCGGCCCATCGGTCAGATCGGCAAAGCCGCCGAAGTACAGGGTGTCACTGTTCATGGTCAGGAACAGTGAGGCGGAGTCTGCCAAATCGGAGAAAAGAATGAACGAGTTGTCTTCGGCTCCGACCGATTGAAGCCCCTCGCGCATGGCTGCCAGCGACGCGGCCGGAAATGCCCCCAGGAACGCCTCGACTCCACGGGCGAAATCGAGGTTGTCGTACAGCAACTCGGCCGTCGCCTTCGTTGGTGCGCCATCATCGAACTCGAGCGTGCCCAGACGACTTTCAACGCGGTCAGGCGTCGAGATTGACCTCAGCGTCTCCGCAGAAAGGCCGCGCCCTGAAGCAGCCACCTCTTCCTCCCCATTTGTTCGGCCCTGACGTCCGCAGAGCGGAACTGCAGGTCTGCCGCGGGTCTTGCGCACGGTTGCTGCCCACACCATCCGACGCTAAGGCACAGGCAGGCGAGGCGGCGTCACCGCCAACCGGTCTCACCTAGGTGGAATCTGCTGCGCTCAGGCTCCCCGCCCGGCTTCAAGCCATCGGCTTCTAGCTAGGCTGGCCGGTCCTTCTCGCAGGTGCCAACTCCGTGCGAGTGGCAGCCGGGTCAAGGCTGGCGAAGGCACCGCGCAGCAACCGCGTAGCGGCTCCCGCGAGGGCGCGGGCTTGAGGCGGTAGACGCTAGCTGGAAAGTCGGGAGCGAGGAAGAGCGCGGTTGCTGCACTTAACCTTGTCACTACCGCTTCAGCCGTTGATGCTTCAGCGTCAATCGTCTTGGTTATCCAGATCCATGCTTCCGATATCTGCCCGGGTGGATGCTCATCCAGTCTGGTGCTCGATGCCGTGAGGGGGCTGCGGCACCAGGTCCTCTGGCTTGACCAGCGCTGTGACGTACTGCGTGATGGGACCGAGCTGGAGGATGGTCTGGGGCTGCCACTGGCCCGGCGGAGGTGGGGTGTAAGGATCGGGTGTCCCCGGTTTGATCGGGGGCTCGATCGCGAGGGTTTTCAGGAAGGCACTGGCGGCCGCCATGACGGGTTGCGTCACCCAGATGTGGCCGAAGTCAATTTGGTGCTCCTCGCGCGGGTCCCACTCCAGGTTGTGGACGTGCGGAAGGTTGTACGGGCTCCAGGTCGAGTACATGTCGTCTTGCTTGAAGAGATGGAGTTTCCACTGATGCCACTTCACCGCCTGCAGCCGATTGCCCTGAAGGCACAAGATGACGTCGCGGCCTGATTCCCCGGCACCGCCCAGCAGGAAGTCGGCCATGTCCATGCCGTCGATCTGCCGGTCGGTCGGCACCGTACCCCCGGCCGCCGTTACCAGCGTGGTGAAGAAGTCGACCTCGTGGACGAGCTCGTTGCTGACCTTCCCGGCGGGCACCTTCCCGGGCCAGCGGACCAGGCACGGCGTCCGGTTGGAGCCCTCAAGGGAGGAGAACAAGCCGCCCCGCCAGGGCCCGGAGAACCCGGGCCATTGGGCGCCCGCCGGATCCGGGTCAATGACGGGGAGGCGGTAGGTGGTGTCAGCGCCGTTGTCGGAGGTCCACACGACGATGGTGTCGTCGGCGATGCCGAGCTCGTCGAGCTTGTCGAGGATCGTGCCGGTGAAGTCGTCCATCTGGGTGAGGATGTCGGCCCAGTTCCCTCGCCTGGTCCTACCCACGTACTCGGGGTCGGGGATCGTCGGGTTGTGGACCTGAGTGTAGGGCAGGTAGATGTAGAAGGGCTTGTCTGCCTCCTTGGAGCGTGTCATGAAAT
>JBEKCN010000351.1:0-5161 GCA_050014855.1 Streptosporangiaceae bacterium
ACCGAGAACAGCTCACCCGCCGGGCCGGTCACCTCCCAGCGCAACGGCACCCGCAGCGTGCTGCCACGCTGGACGGGCTTCGCGCACTGCACCCGGGCCAGCTTGGCGTCCTCGACCGGCTCGGTTAGCTGCCCGGCGTCCAGGCCGTCCTGGTAGGCGGCCTCCGACGCGACCCGCAGGGCACCGTCGCTGACGAAGATCGCCAGCCGGCGGCCGGCCGCCCCGAATGGCGCTCGCACCGTGACCTCACTAACCGCGAACACGTGCCTACTGTGCCCGTTGGGCGGCGCGGCCGCTCAGGGACCAACGTCCCGCCCCGAACGGACGAAGGGCCACTAGCCCAGCTCACCGGCTGGTCTACGGTAACGCGGCCGCCCTCCGTCCGGTTGCGGCTGGATGTGCAGCTTGGCTTCCGCGCAGCGGAAGGGGCAGGAGCCGCCCCCGCGACCGGCTCCTGCCCCTAGCTGACCGGAGATTTTCTGCGGCGGCCTGATACAGGCCCGCCAACAGTTTCCGTGGCCTATCGGCCGGAGTTAACAAATTTTCTGGCCCGGGTGTATTAACTGGCCGGGATTTCGCTCTGTAGTGCGAGGCTTGCCGTAGCCCAGCACAAGCTGGAGGAGTAAAAGTGACTATCCGCGCGTCTTGCCCCCCGCTGCCGTGAGCTGAATGATGCGGACATGGCCCGCGCCCGCGGGCCCGCGAAGGACAGCTATGCGTGACGATCCATCCGTCATCGCGCTCGTCGCCCGCGCGCGCGCCGGTGACCAGCATGCCTGGGACGAGATCGTCGACCGCTACGCGCCGCTGGTCTGGTTTATCTGCCAGCGCTACCAGCTGAGCCGCTCCGACGCCGACGACGTGGGCCAGACGGTCTGGCTCCTGCTGGTCGAGCAGCTGGGGCACCTCAGGCAGCCCGCGGCGCTGCCGGGCTGGCTGTCCACCACCACGCAGCGTGAATGCCTCCGCATCTTGCGGGCAGCAAGCAAATACGACCACTCCGAGTTGCCGGAAGTCAGCCAGATGTTCCCAGACCAGCCCGCCGAGACGATCGAGCAGGAGATCATCGCGGCGGAACTGCATGCGGCGGTGCGCGCCGCGTTCGGCGAACTGCCGGAGCGGTGCCGCCAGCTGCTGTCGATGCTGATTGGAGACCCTCCGCTGTCGTATGCGCAGATCAGCGACGCCCTGTCGATCCGCATGGGGAGCATCGGCCCGCAACGGGCGCGCTGCCTGGATCGGCTGCGCCGTTCCCCCTTCCTGGCCGTCTTCCGCGACGCGGTGCCGGGCGACCCGGAGGCTCTGATGAACGATGAGACGGGAGGCGGGCGGCGTGCCTGACATCTGGGACAACGAGGGACTGCTGGCCGTGCTCAAAGAGGCCCTGCAGGCCGAGCGGGCGGTCCCGCCGGAATTCGCCGCGGCCGGCCGCAGCGCCTACGCCTGGCACAACATCGACGCCGAGCTGGCTGAGCTCACCTACGACTCCCTCGACCCGGCCAGCATGGCGACCGTGCGGTCCGAGACCGCATCGATCCGCGCGCTCACCTTCACCTCGGACCATCTCACCATCGAGATGGAGGTCAACGAGGACTCGCTGCTCTGCCAGCTGGTGCCGACCGGCGAGGGCACGATCGAGGTGCAGACCCGCGTGGGCGTGGTCGCCACCATTTTGGTGGACGAAATCGGCTGTTTCCCGATCAGCCCCATTCCGGCCACGCCTTTCCGGCTGCGCTGCCGCACCGCCCGGGGCGAAAACGTTGTCACCGGCTGGATAACCCTCTGAGGCATTCCGGAACGATTCGGAGACCGCCGAGCAGACCAGCATGCGGCTGCTGCGGGTCGTCGTGCAGTCCGAGGGCATCACCACGCTGGTTGCTACCCACGACCCGAACCTCATCGATATCGCCGACTCGGTCCTCATCCTGGCGGACGGCCAGATCCGGGCCGGCTGATCTGCCGCCTGGAAGATCGCCCAGGCCGCGTTGACCCAGCCCGATGTGGCTGCCCGTTGGCGAGGCGGCCGCTTGGCGGGGGAGCGTGCGATGAGTTTCCCCCGGGTCGCGGTCTGCCCCCGGAGCCCGGTCTGCCCAACGTCCCGGTCTGAGGATGCCGGGGGCCGCTTCAGCGGCGCGGCTTCGGGGTATAAACCGGGCCACTTGGCGTCATCTAGTCTTTTGGGCCTCTGGGTGCCCGGCTGAGGCGCGTCCCCGCTCACCTGGAGGTGATCGATCGAATGGAAGTCAGCGCTGACCGTTTCCTCGATCTCATGCACCAGCTTGAGGATTTCACCGACGCGATTACCCCGGAGCGAGCTCACGCTGAGTTTGACGAGACCACGCTCCAGCTGTTCTGGATGCGGTGGCCGCACATCTCGGCGTGGTCGGGTTCGCTGTGGCGGATGCTGTCCGAAGAGCTTTCCGGGCCGGGTGCGCCGCAGGGTGACCCCGACCTTGATGAGGTCGGCGAAAGTGGGTGAGGGCGGTCGCCGGGCCGTCACGGTAGGCGAGCTGATGAACACGAATGTGGTGTATGCCGCCCCCGACAGCCCGGTGGCGGAGGCGGCCGCCGCGATGGTGCGCGAGAAGGTCGGCTCTGCTTTTGTAATGCAGGGGCGTTTCCTGGCCGGAATCCTGACTGAACGTGATGTGGTCAGGGCGGCGGCGTCCGGAACGGATCTCACCAGGGTGCCAGTTTCCGCATGGATGACCCCGGACCCGCAATCGGCGACTCCGGATACCTCTGTAGAGGAAGCCGGCCAGATCATGTTCCTGCACGGGTTCCGTCACCTCCCGATCGTGGAGGGGCGTAACGTCTGCGGCGCGGTCAGCCTTCGTGACCTGTTCGCCGCCAGGATCATCCGCCCGGCTCAGGCCCCCGGTACCGGGTCAGCAAACGCCTGACGCCTGCTGCCACGGGCTGGAGGTATAGCGCCGCAGATGGGCGGCGAAGTAGTCCACCTTGGGTGTTATGTACCTGGAAGCGGCCACTGCCGGTTACCCTCCCCGGGCGGGCTGCCGCCCTGCAGGTAGCGGAGCACGGCAAGCACGCGGCGGTTGTCGTCGTGCGCCAGCGGCAAGTCCAGCTTCATGAAGATGCTGTTGATGTGCTTGTCGATGGCCTTGCCGGTAACGAAGAGCTTGGCCGCGATGGCGGCATTGGAGCGGCCCTCGGCCATCAGTCCGAGCACTTCGCGCTCCCGGGCGGTGAGCCGCCCCATAGGCTCGCGCCGCGCGTGCTGGGACATCAGCACGGCCACCACCTTGGGATCGAGCACGGTGCCGCCGGCCGCCACCTGCCGCACCGCGTCCACGAAGGTGCGCACGTCGGCGACCCGGTCCTTGAGTAGGTAACCGATGCCTTCCGCGCCCGACCGCATCAGCTCGCGGGCGTAGAGCTGCTGGACATACTGGCTGAGCACCACCACCGGCATCCCGGGGCGCCGGGCGCGGGCCTCGATCGCGGCCACCAGGCCCTCGTTGGTGAAGCTCGGCGGCATCCGGACATCCATGATGGCCACGTCCACCGGCGTCCCGGCCAGCACCGCGGCCAGCGCCTCCGGGTCGCCTACCTCCGCCACGACGTCGAAGTCGTGGGCCCGCAGCAGCCGGCTCAGCCCGTCCCGCAGCAGCGCTAGGTCCTCGGCGATGACGACGCGCACGGCACCTCCATCGTCACGGTGGTGGGGCCGCCGGCCGGACTGCTGATCGCCAGCTTCCCGTCGAACGGCTGCAGCCGCCGGATCACCCCGCGCAGCCCCGTGCCGCCGTCCAGGCTGGCCCCGCCCTGGCCACCGTCGCCCACGGTGATCGACAGCAAGCCGGCCTGGTGCCGCAGGTCCACCCAGGCCGAGGCCGCGTTACTGTGCTTGACCGTGTTGGCCAGGCACTCGGCGACGGTGAAGTAAGCGGCCGACTCCACCGGCGCCGGCGCGCGCCCGGCCAGGCCGCCGGTGACGGTCACCGGGATGGCCAGGTCCAGGGCCAGCGCCCGGACCGCGCCTTCCAGACCGCGGTCGGCGAGTACCGGCGGCTGGATGCCCTGCATCACCGTGCGCAGGTCATCCAGCGCGGCCAGCGTCGTGGACCGGGCCTCACTCAGCAGTTCGGCGAGCAGATCGGGGTCGCTGGACAGCAGCGTCTCGGCCAGCCCCAGGCTCATCGCCACCGACACCAGCCGCGCCTGTGCCCCATCGTGCAGGTCACGCTCGACCCGCTGCAGCTCGGCGGCCTGAATGTCGAGCGCGCCGCGGCGGGTGCGGGTCAGCACGTCGACCCGGTTCGCCAGCGCCTGCTCCCGTGCATTGGGCCGGTGCCGGACGATCCAGAAGTGCACGGACAGTACGAGCCCCAGTCCCAGGATTGACCACACCGGCCAGAAATAGCCCAGCCCGGCCAGCAGCCAGATGGTCAGCTGGATCGCCGCGAGCGCGAACGAGATCGCCGCGTGCACGAACAGGGCCCGCTCGCCCTTCGGCGCCCGAAGGCCCCAGCGGACCGCGCCTTGCAACGCGAGTGGCACTCCCAGGCCGAACCAGACCCACGCGGGCCAGAAATGCCCGCCGGTCGTCGCCCAGGCCAGGCCCGCCGCAAGCCCAATCGCGGCCGAGACGAATGCCTCGAACCGGAAGATGCCCTGCCAGCTGGCCCACCACGGCCAGCCGCTGGTGGCGCGTATGCCGACGCTCACAAACCCGACGATAAGCGACGCCCTGTGGCAGAGCGATTTTTTTCCCGCGTTCCTGTCCGAAAACGGGGGTTAACCCCTCCCTAGAACGGGTGGCACTCCCATGGCCCAGCGGCCCGCCACTCCGTAACGTCGATTGTCGTAGGCCAGGGTTACGGTCGTCCCAGCGGTTGGTCCCTGGACCCCGCGAGGGAATTTCGTGTCCGCCCGTCTTACGCGGAATACCCATTCCCACGTGGGGTGTTCCGCGAATAACTGAACGGGGGAGCTCAGTGACAGCCATCTTCGCGGCCGTGATCGCCGCGATGCTCTACGGCACCGGTGCCGCGCTGCAGCAGCATCAGGCCGCAGGGGCGCCGGACACATCGGCGGGCCGGCCGTCCCTGCTGCTCCTGCTCCTGCGCCGGCCGTGGTGGCTACTCGGCTTCGTCGGCGAGTTCGGCGGATTCGCCATCCACGCGGTTGCGCTGCACGC
>JBEKCN010000352.1:0-5155 GCA_050014855.1 Streptosporangiaceae bacterium
CGCCAGCGAACTGGCCCGCGCCACCCGGCGCACCGCGGAACTGGCCGCTGACCCCGCGGCCACGGTCACCACGACCCAGTCCGAGCAGGCCCGCCGCGACCGGATGGACGCCGGGCAGATGGTCAGGGCCGTCGACGCCGTGGAGATCGATTCGACCATGTTCGCGCTCGGCGACGTGATTGCCATGATCACGGACCTGGCCACGGAGCGGGCCGACCTGCCCGATACCGCCCGGACGACCCGATGAGCCCGGACGATCCGATGAGCCCGGACGACGAGTCCGCCGGGGCCGGCCCCGACAACGAGTTCGTGCCCGGGATCGACGAGTTCGTGCCCGGAGTGGATGACACCTACGCTCCCGACGAGGACCCAGCCAACGGTGCCGCGGATTCCGAACCCGCCCTCGGTGACTACATCGAGGATCTGCAGGCCACCGAGCGGCCGGTGGTGGCGGTCGTCGGGCATCCGAATGTTGGCAAGTCCACGCTGGTCAACCGGATCCTGGGCAGCCGCCTGGCGGTGGTGGAGGATACCCCCGGGGTGACCCGCGACCGGGTCGCCTACGACGCGGAGTGGAACGGCCTGCTCTTCACCCTGGTCGACACGGGCGGCTGGGAGCCGTCGGAGGAGAAGACCGGATCGCTCGCCGCGCGGATCGCCGGGCAGGCCCGGATCGCCGCGGCCACGGCCGACGCCGTGCTGTTCGTGGTGGACGCCACGGTGGGCGTGACCGACACCGACGACGCCGTCGCTGATGTGCTGCGCCGCTCCGGCGTGCCCGTGGTGGTGGCGGCCAACAAGGTCGACAACGCGGCCACGGAGCTGACCGCCTCGGCGTTGTGGTCGCTGGGGCTCGGCGAGCCGTATCCGGTGAGCGCGCTGCACGGGCGCGGCAGCGGTGACCTGCTCGACGCCGTGCTGGAGGCACTGCCCGAGGCCCCGCCGCAGCCGCGCACGCAGCCGGGCGGCCCGCGCCGGGTGGCGCTCATCGGTCGGCCGAACGTGGGCAAGTCCAGCCTGCTCAACATGCTGGCCGGGGAGCAGCGGGTGCTGGTCGACGCCGAGGCCGGCACGACCCGGGACCCGGTGGACGAGCTGATCGAGCTGGGCGGCAAGACCTGGCGGTTTGTGGACACAGCCGGTATCCGGCGGCGCTTCCGGGAGAGCCAGGGCGCTGACTACTACGCCGCGCTGCGGACGGCCGGCGCGCTGGAGGTCGCCGAGGTCGCGGTGGTGCTCGTCGACGCGGGCCAGCCGCTGACCGAGCAGGACCTGCGCATCATCTCGATGGTGATCGAGGCGGGCCGGGCGCTGGTCCTCGCATTCAATAAGTGGGACATGGTCGACGAAGAGCGCCAGCACTACCTGCAGCGCGAGATCGACCGGCAGCTGTACAACGCGCGCTGGGCGCCGCGGGTGAACATCTCCGCGACCACCGGGCGGCACATGGACCGGCTGGTCCCGGCGATCGAGACCGCCCTGGCGGGCTGGGAGACCCGGGTGCCGACCGGCCGCCTCAACAGCTGGCTGACTGCCCTGGTCGCGGCGACCCCGCCCCCGGTCCGCGGCGGCCGGCAGCCCAAGATCCTGTTCGCTACCCAGGCCGGCATCCGGCCGCCGCACGTCGTGCTGTTCACGACCGGGTTCCTGGAGGCCGCCTACCGCCGGTTCGTGGAGCGCAAGCTCCGCGAGGAGTTCGGCTTCGAGGGCACCCCGGTGAAGGTGTCGATGCGGATGCGGGAAAAGCGTGGCCGCGGCTCATCGTCCCGGGGCCGGAGCACCAGCCGTAGATAACAGTGTTTGCCTGGGGGTCGCCCCCCGGACGGCGTCCGCCCGGACTCGCTGGGCCGGTTACGGGCGCCTCGCCGTAACCTGGGCGGATGCTGACTGAGCGGCTCCTTGAGATTGACCGGACGCGCGTCTGGCACCCGTACGCTCCGATGCCGGGTACGCACCCGCCGCTGGCGGTGGAGTCCGCGTCGGGAGTCCGGCTGAGGCTGGCCGGCCCGGGGAGCCCGGAACTGATTGATGGCATGTCGTCGTGGTGGGCGGCCATCCATGGGTACCGGCACCCGGTCCTGGACGCCGCCGCCGGCGCCCAGCTGGAGCGGATGAGCCACGTGATGTTCGGCGGCCTGACCCACGAGAGCGCGGTCCGGCTGTGTGACCGGCTGGCCACCCTCGCGCCAGACGGCCTAGAGCACGTGTTCATGTGCGACTCGGGATCGGTCGCCGTCGAGGTCGCGATCAAGATGTGCCTGCAGTACTGGCGCTCCCGGGGGCGCCCGGCCCGGCAGAAGCTGCTCACCTGGCGCGGCGGCTATCACGGGGACACGTTCTGGGCCATGTCGGTGTGCGACCCGGACGGCGGCATGCACCGGATCTGGGACGGGGTGCTGCCGCGCCAGGTGTTCGCCGGCCTGCCGCCCGCCGGGTTCACCGCCGGCGTGGACCCCGGCTACGCCGGCGAGCTCACCGGCCTGATCGCGCGGCACGCGGATGAGCTGGCCGCGGTGATCGTGGAGCCGGTGGTGCAGGGCGCCGGCGGCATGCGCTTCCACGATCCCGGCTACCTTCGGCTGCTGCGTTCGGCCTGCGCTGAGCACGGCGTGCTGCTGATCTTCGACGAGATCGCCACCGGTTTCGGCCGCAGCGGGGCGCTGTTCGCGGCCGGGCACGCGGGGGTGAGCCCGGACGTGATGTGCGTGGGCAAGGCGCTGACCGGCGGCTATCTCACGCTGGCCGCGGCGCTGTGCACGCCCGAGGTGGCGGCGGGCATCAGCGACGGCGAGCTTCCGGTGCTCGCGCACGGCCCGACGTTCATGGGTAACCCGCTGGCCTGCGCGGTCGCCAACGCCTCGCTGGACGTGCTGCTCACCGGGTACCCAGGCGGCTGGCAGGCCCAGGTCCGGCGGATCGAGACGGGGCTGCGCGCCGGGCTCGCCCCCGCGCGCAGCCTGCCCGGGGTCACCGACGTCCGGGTCCTCGGCGCGATCGGCGTGGTCCAGCTCGATCACGACGTGGACATCACCGCGGCGACCAAGGCGGCCGTGGCCGAGGGTGTCTGGCTGCGGCCGTTCCGCGATCTCGTCTACACCATGCCGCCCTACGTAACCGGCGACGGCGACCTCGCTCGCGTCTGCGCCGGTGTGGTCGCCGCCGCCGCGGCGGCCTGAGCCTGGGACTGATCCGGGGGCAGAGCCGGACCCGGCTGCCGCCGCGCGCTACGGTGCCAGAGTGGCTAGCCGTGCAGAAAGGTCCAGGTCGTTCGGGGCAATCGCGGGAGACTACGACCGGCTGCGACCCGGGCCGCCGGACGACGCGGTGGACTGGCTGCTGCCATCGCGCTGCGAGGTCGCCGTTGACCTGGCCGCGGGAACCGGCCTGCTGTCGCGGGCGCTGGCCCGCCGAGTCCCGGAAGTGATCGCGGTCGAGCCGGATGAGCGGATGGCGGCGGTGCTGCGGGCCCGCTCGCCGGGCGTCCGGGTGCTGCGCGGCACCGGCGAGTCCATCCCGCTGGATGATGCCCAGGCCGACGGCGTGTTCGTGTCGTCGGCGTGGCACTGGTTCGACCCGGAGAGGGCTGTCCCGGAGATCGCCCGGGTGCTGCGCGACGGCGGCCGCCTGGGCGTGCTGTGGACCACGCGGGACCGGGAGGTGCCCTGGGTCCGCAGCCTTGACCTGCGGCGTGATTCCCCGGGCCCGGGCCGGGTCCGCCACCGCGAGATCATCCTGCCCGACACCGGCCTGTTCGGCCCGGCAGTCACCGCCTCGTTCCGCTTCACCCGCCCGATGACGATTGAGGGCATCGTCGACATGCTCGCCACCTACAGCGGTGTCATCACCGCCGAGCCGGGGGAGCGGGCGGCCGCGCTCGCGTACGCCCGGGACCGCCTGGAGCAGCAGTTCCCGCGCGCGGGCGAGATCGACGTGCCGATGCGCGCATGGTGCTGGCGCGCCGACCGCGTGAACCGGGCCTAACGCAGCTCCTAGGCGTGTTCCGGGAGCTGGCCGGGGCAGTCGGTGCGCCGGTGCCGCCCTGGGTCGGCCGCTCGCGTCCCGCTGCCGCCAGTTCTTTGCCCGCTATCACCCGGCCGTGCTGCCAGCCGGCCCCCTCGCACTGTCCGCGGCCCTCCGGTTCGGCCGCCGGCTACTCGGCTCGGGCCGGGTCGTCCCCGGGGCCGAGCTGGAACCAGACGGTCGTCCCGGCGCTGTCCTGAATGCATCCCCAGCGTGCCGCCAGCTGATCGACCAGGAACAGGCCGTGGCCATGGGCGGCGTACCGGTCACCGCTCACCTCGGGCCCGCTCGCCGGGGATCCGTCGTCGATGACCTCCACCAGCAGGCCGTTCGGCACGTCGATGACGACGATCGTGACCGTGCCGCCGTCCCGCCCCGAACGGGTGTGCAGCACCGCGTTGGTGACCAGCTCCGAAGTCAGCAAGGCGGCGGTCTCCGCCGCCGCCCCCGCCAGCGCGGCGACGTAAGCCCGGGCCCGCGACACCTGTTTCGGGCACCCCGGAATGGTCAGGCTGCCCAGGACGACTGCCGCCGGCATCATGACTGCCGCCGGCATCATGAGTGCCGCCGGCATCATGACTGGTGCCGGCATCATGACTGGCCGGGCTGGTTATCGTCCCGTCGTACCTGGTCCATGTCGTATTCCCCCTGTCTAGTGGATACTCTCTCCGCGCGCCTGCATTACGGTCGGTCCAAGGGCCAGACCGCGGCGCAGCAGTAACGATTTCATCACCGTACGTTAAGACGATGATGGGCCGCAGGGAGGGGCGCACGCAAGTGCATGAAACAAATTTCCCGGATGAAATCCCGGATGGGATTTCATCCTGGGCGTGGCTGAGGTATCGTCATGGTTGCCAGGGAACGGTACGAAGCGAAGTCGTTACTTTGTGCCATCAGATGGTTGGTGATCGTGCCGCGCATGCCGCCAATGGAGCTGAGCATGACGGACCAGACGGATTGAGGGGGGTGACTCGCCCGTGACGATGGGGCCGACCGTGCGTCGCCGGAGGCTCGGGTTCGAGTTGCGGCGGCTGCGAGAAGCGCACTCCATCAAGCTGGAAGAGGTCGCCGAGCAGCTGGGCGTGGCCGCGTCGACCCTCTCCCGCATCGAGACCGGGAAGGCGCCGACCAAGTC
>JBEKCN010000353.1:0-7224 GCA_050014855.1 Streptosporangiaceae bacterium
GTTGGAGCCGCTCTGCCAGGGGAACATCGCGCCGTCGTACCCGGCCGCCCGGGCTGCCGCGCGGGCCGCACCGAGCCGCGCGTGACGGTACTCCAGCAGCGCGCTGGCCAGGATCGGCCGTTCGAAGTTGAGGAACGGGAAGATGAACATCTCATCCCAGAATATGTGGCCGCGGTAGGCTTCACCGTGCCAGCCGCGCGCCGGGACGCCGACATCCAAGTGCGGCGTGTGGGGTGAGACCGTCTGCAGCAGATGGAAGATGTGCAGGTGCAGGACGGTCTCGGTCCACCCGTTGGCGCTGTCCAGCTCGATGTCGAAGCGGTTCCACAAGCTGTTCCACGCGCCCTCATGGCGAGTCAGCAACCCGTCAGAGTCCCCGGCGCCGGCCACCGTGAGCCGGGCGTCGTCGCGGCTCTCCGAGATCGCCCGGTCCCTGGAGGTGTACAGCGCTACGACCTTCTCCACGGTCGCGGGGTGCCCTTCCTCCAGCTCGAAGCTCAGCTCGTGGGCGACGAACCCGGGTTCCTCGGCCAGTCGGCGGTCGGCCTCGACCGTTCGCCCCTCGCTGAGAAGCCTGGTGCGCGCCGCCAGGGCGACCCGCACGTGTGACTGGAGGGTCTCAACCTGCAGATCGATCGTTTCCGCGTCGACCTGGGCCTGACCCAGCACCCGTAGGTGGCGGGGGTTCAGGTCGCGGTAGCGCTTGACGCCGGCGTTCACGACCCGCCCGTCCAGCCCGGAGGAGACCTCCAGCGTCCCCGACCAGTTCTCCGCCGTGAACGTGGTATCCAGGCCGGCGAGATGCTCATCCTTCATGCTGACGAAGCGACGCTGCGTCACCCTGGTGCGCCGGCCCCCGGCGTCCTGCCACACCAGGTGCCGGGTGAGCGTTCCCCGGCGCATGTCTAGCTCCAGGCGGTGCTCGCGGACGTCGGCCCGCTGCGCGTCGAACCACTCCCCGCCAGCGACCCGGAAGCGCAGCGGGAGCCAGTTGGGGACGTTGACCAGGTCCTCGTTCTCGACCGTCCGCCCCGCGATCTCGGTCTGCGCCCGGTCGTACAGCCCGGCGACGTAGGTGCCCGGGTAGTTGACGCCGTCGGCTTCGGCCTCCGGCAGGGCGCCGCGGGTCACGAAGTAGCCGTTGCCTAGCGCGCACAGCGCCTCACGCAGCCCTTGACGGGCAGGGTCGAAGCTGTCGTAAACGAGCGTCCAGACGCTCGGCGGGCGCTGCGTGTGCCGCCGCCGGATCTCCTTGGCCGCCCGCCGCTCCTCCAGGCGTCCCTCGGCCAGAGCCCGCAGGGAAACGTCGTCCAGCGTGGTCACCACCAGGTCTGCGCCCGCCTCGAGCAGCAGATCGCGGTCGCCCAGCCGGGCCACGCCGAGCCCGGCCATTTCGGCCGCCTTAGCGGCCTGGATGCCGCTGGTCGCGTCCTCGGCCACGAAGCAGTCGCCTGGGCTGACGCCCAGCTCCTGTGCGGCGGTCAGGAAAATCGTCGGGTCGGGCTTACCCTTAGGAAAGTCGCGACCGGAGATGTCGGCGTCGAACAGCTC
Source organism: Streptosporangiaceae bacterium (assembly GCA_050014855.1). Classification (GTDB taxonomy): domain Bacteria; phylum Actinomycetota; class Actinomycetes; order Streptosporangiales; family Streptosporangiaceae; genus Bog-532. Next base: position 1,552 of record JBEKCN010000353.1, read on the forward strand.
GGCCAGCGTCATCCCCGGACCGATGAAGTCGTAATCCAGCCGCTGCTCGGCGGCGAAGAGGTCCAGGCGGATCCGCTCGAGGAACAGCTTGGCATTCTTAGACGACGACGCCGCCGCGACTCGGATGCCGCTGGCCTTCACCGCCAGGATGAACCGCAGCGCATCCGGGAAGGCGGAGAAGCGGCCTTTTTCGATCAGCCCGACGACGTGTTCCTGCTTGGCGGCCGCGTACTGCTCGATCCGGGCGTCGATGTCGGGCACACCGAAGTACTCCATCGCCGCCCGGGCGCCGGCCATCCGCGGCATCCCCGCCATGACCTGCTGGTACACCTCTGGGGTGAAGCGCTCAGGGGCCCAGGTCGTCTGATCCCGGATCTGCCGCCACTCGCCCTCCATCAGCGACCTGAACGACTCCCGCCAGGCCAGCTCATGCGGCGAATCAACCAGGACACCATCAACGTCGAAGATCGCACCCTGAAACGCCATCATGGTCTCCCGTCCGCGGTCCGCCGCCGGGCCGGGGGGCGCGCGTGACCCGGACCTACCTGAGAGCGCCGGATGGGGGCCACCGATTCCATCGCCGATCTCCTTCTCTGGCCGCCTACGTCCCGCGGCTCAGGTAGCAGCCGAGGCGGCCAGTCGCACGTCGGGGTGCGCCGAGCGGGCGGGCGGCGGCGGTGCGGTTATCGGTTTGTTCTTGTGAGTCGCGTTCGGCTCTGACCCACAGGCTGTAGTGCTCCACCTCACGGTTCGCCCGTTCCGGGGTCCATCCCAGCAGCGGCCCATCGTGCCGACACCCTTCCCCCGCTGTTGCACCGTTGTCAACATGCTCTGACTTTTCACTCTTCTCCCGGCCGGTGATGGTGTCAACTCTCCGGACCGGAGGGCATCGGGGAAAGTGCTGACCTGGCCCGCCTCGATGTGAACCGCTTGCTGCTACATGAGCGCCGCGATGTTGGGCCCGCGCAGGCCAGCACGATCCGAGCCCGCAAAGCCAGTTCCTGAGCGGTCTTCCGCCGCTTAATCCAGTTCTCCAGCGTCCGCCGCTCGGCCTCGAACAACACCAGCGGCTCCAGCCTGCTATCACCCATACCGCCAGCACACCGCACTGGCCGACGCACTGGAACCCCGCAATCCCAAGGCCAGGTCCAGTCGTTACCAAAGACGACTCATGTGGTGCCGAGACAATTCAAAACCGGTCGCCCCGACGGCGTCGTGATGGTCACGAGAGTCGGACACTACTTCCCTGTGGTTGGGCTGTCGGCGCCGGTGCGGATGAAATCGGCGATCCGTTCGCCGGCCATGATCGCGGAGGCGGCGGGGCCACGGCTCGGGGCGCGGGGGAAGATCGAGGTGTCCGCGACGCGCAGCCCGGTGACGCCGTGCACGCGGCCGTACTGGTCGACCACGGCTCCGTCGGCGGGGGAGGGGCCCATCTTGCAGGTTCCACAGGCGTGGATCGCGGTGGCGAGGTGGGATCGCATCCACTCGTTCAGTGCCTGGTCGTCATCGAGGGTCTGCTGATTGATCTCGGCGAACCGTTTGAACCACGGCTTCATCGCCTGGGTCTGCAGGACCCGCGCGCCGGTGCGGATGACCTCCCGCATCCGGCGCAGATCGTTGTCGGCGGACAGGTAGTTGTAGTCGATCTTGACCTGGGTCCCGGGGTCGCTGGACACCAGCGTGACCTGACCGCGCGAATCTTCCTGCTGCACCGACGCCGCGAAGAACAGCGCGCTCTGGGTCTCCAGCTGCCTGAAAAGACGGCGGAGGGAGAGCCCCTTGAGTGACTCGATGAACGTCACCGGGTGGAGGGCCTGCCCGAGGATCGTGGCGATGGGGGAGCCGCCCCCAATCAGCAGCAATGTGCCGAACGACTGAAGGAAGGGCAGGATCTCCAGGTCACCCCCCGGGTAGGGCGAGTCGTTCGCGGTCCAGTTCAGCACGTTCTCGAACTGGGTGTGCAGACGGTGTGGATTGGGCTTGTGCCGGGTGACCCAGGTGACAAAGATGTCGGGGTGATCGGAGAAGTCCTTGCCCACCCCGGGCAGGTCCTCGATCACTGGCACGCCGGCCGCGGTAAGTTCGGCGGCCGGGCCGATGCCGGACAGTAGGAGCAGGTGCGGGGAGTTGAAGGCCCCGGCCGACAGCACGATCTCCCCGGCCCCGATCGTCTCGACCTGGCCGTCGGTCTCCACCTCCAGCCCGGTGGCCCGGGTGCCGTCGAACACGACCTTCCGGGCCAGGGTGTTCCCGCGGATCGTGAGGTTGGGGCGCTGCCGGTGTGGGTTGATGTACGCGATGCCGGTGTTGATCCGGACGCCGTCGACGGCGTTGCGGGGAACCGGGCCATACCCGGGCGGCTGCTCGCCGTTCTTGTCCGGCTCCGCACGGAATCCGAGTTCGGCGAACGCCGCGGCGAACGCCCGCGCCAGCGGCTGGTAGTCCTCCGGCTGGGTCCGGGCGATCGGCACCGGGCCGGAGCCGCCGTGCACCGCCGTCTCGCCGTAGAAAAGGTCGTTTTCTGCCTTCTTGTAGAAGGGCAGCACCTTCTCATACGACCATTCCGGGTTGCCCCTGGCGACCCAGCTTCCGAAGTCTTCCTTCCGGGCCCGGACGTAGTAGGTGCCGTTCAGGGTGGTGGAGCCGCCCAGGATCTTTCCCCGCGCCACCGAGTAGGGCAGATCCGGCGTCAGGTTCGCCACGAATGCCCAGTTGCCCGGGTGCGAGGGCAGCCCGCCGGTCAACGCTGCCGCGTTCAGCAAGTCCGGCGGGAACGATTCAGTGGTCGGCTTATCTGGCCCCGCCTCGATCAGCAGCACCCTCCGAGCGGGGTCCTCACTGAGCCGCGCGGCCAGCGGCGCCCCCGAGGCGCCCGCACCGACCACGATCACGTCATACACCGGGCTGGGCGTACCCGCGTGTCTCGTCATGCCGTCTCACCGTCCTCGTAATCGTCGGCATGGCCGGACCGCTCGGGGCTCGGAACCTCCTAAGCCTGCATCTGTACCCCTGTTCAGAAACATACTCGTAACCTGTTCGGATAAGCAGCGTCGTCTTGCCGAAGCCAGCGGGCGCGGACGCGAGCATCAATTTCGGCCCCGGTCCGCATCGGCCCTGGGTCGCCGCTGCCCTGGTCATGGACGTTCACGGCGGCAATACTTACCTCGTGGTGCGACGCCGGGATGGTCCGTGTGCTCGCCCGGTATCCCCACTGCGCGGCACCGGCACCCACGCTGACCTGATGGTCGTCAGCTACCTCGCCAAATACTCCACCAAAGGGCCGGCCTGATGCTGGCAGGACCCGTCACTTAGCAATCACCCGGCAAGGGGAGAGACCGATGGCAGGGACGGACGAGCCGGTTGCGGTGCTCGGTATTGGAGCGATGGGCCATGGGATGGCGGCCAGTGCTTTGCGCGCTGGCATCCCGACGATTGTCTGGAACCGCAGGATGGAGGCGACCCGGGACCTGGCTGAGCTCGGTGCTGAGGTCGCCGGGACCGCCGCCGACGCGGCGCGGCGAGCCGCGATCGTACTGACGATGGTGACCGACGCCGATGCCGTCATGTCGGTCGCCCGGGACCAGGGGATGCTTGCTGTCTGGGCCCAGATGAGCACGATCGGTGTGGCGGGGACCGACCGCGTCGCGGCCATGGCAGGTGCTGAGCGTCCGGACGTGATGCTCTTGGACGCGCCGGTGTCGGGAAGCAGGGATCCGGCAGAACGCGGCCAGCTGACGATCTTCGCGTCGGGACCCGGCGGGGCGCGTTCGCGTGTGACCCCGCTGTTCGACGCGCTGGGCCAGCGCACGTTCTGGGTCGGCGAGGCCGGGGCCGGGACGCGTCTGAAGCTGGTGAACAACACCTGGCTGGCGTTCGCGGCGGAGGCGGTTGCCGCGTCCGTGGCTCTTGCTCGCCGGCTGGGTCTTGAGACCGAGATGGTGGTGGATGCGCTTGGCGGCGGCACGCTCGTGTCGCCATGGCAGGCTGCGAAACTGCAGCGGATCGCCGAGGGCGAGTTCTCGGCCCAGTTCGCGCTGTCGCTCGCGCTCAAGGATGTCCGCCTTGCGCTGCAAGCGGCCGGTGATGACCGGTTCGCCGTTCTCGCCTGCCTGGCTGAGGAATGGCAGCAGGCCGTTGATCAAGGGCTCGGCGAGCAGGACCTGACCATCGTGACCCGCGTGCTCGAGCAGCAGGGAAGAACGCCCTGACCCTGACCGGGATGCTTCGCGTCCACCGCCACCCGGACAAGACGCGAGCCGCCGTCGCGTCGAGGCTTCAGCGATCGGATGCCCCGACCGGCGATGCGGTGGCGGAGGCAGTGAGGCGATCCGTGCGACAGTTCGGCGTCTCGACGGGATCCGGGTGCTGACCCTGCTGGTCGGCGGCCGCCACGACGAGTGCACGCCGGGCTACCTGGAGGACATGCACAGGCGGATCGCCGGATCACAGCTGACGATCATCGAGGATGCCCCCCATCTGTGCTTCGCCGAGCAGCCCGGCCGACTTCACCGCAATTATCAATTCTTTTTGGCTGAAATCTAGGAAGCTCACGCGGTCGCCGCAACGCGGGAGGCTCTTGCCGTCGCAATTCGCTGCAAGGGCCTCCCGCTGACGGTCATCGGATCTGCCCACTGGCGGTCACGAAGATGGGATGACGGCCATCACGGAGAGTGAGCTGATTTCCTCGTTCGCTGTGCACGGGTGCGCGCCTCCCTGCCGGTTCTCTTCTCCCGGCTCCGCTGTATCTGGCAGTGAGAGGCGATCCCGCGCCTGTCTTGCCGTCCTGGCGAGGCCGGGGCGGGGTGTCCATGTCAGGGTGCACCGGCGGTCAAGCCTCGCGGAGCCATCCCCAGCGGTTCCCCAGCGGTTCCCCGGCGGTTTCCCTGGTGGCGCTGAGCAGGTCTGGCAGCGGCTGATATCCGGGAGCCACTCCGCCAGGCCGCGGCCAGCCCCGGTGGCCGGCCGGGGGTCAGCCCGATGTGTCGGCGGCGGGGCTGGTGACGCCGAAGGCGTCCCCGAGGCCGGTCAGGTCAACGGGGAGCCGTACCTGCTCGGGCACAAGGTCCAGGAACGGGCGCATCGCTTCGAGGGCGGCGAGGATTTCGCGCCCGACCTGCGGCGCGGAACGCATCGCATCCACAGATACCAGGATCCCGCGGTCCCGGTACCACGAGATGATGGGGGATGTCACGTCATGGTAAACAGCAAGGCGCTGGGCAATGACCTCTGCCGTGTCGTCGGAGCGATGCTCGAGCGCGGCCCGCGCGAGCAGCCGGCGCATGAGTTCGGCATCGTCAGCCTGCAGGTGCAATGCCACATCCGCGGTCATCTGGAGTTCGCGGCCTATTAGGTAGGCCGCGCGGGCCTGGTGCATGTTCCGCGGGATTCCGTCCAGGACAAACCCGCCCCCGGCCGCCTTGGCCGCGACCATCGCCTCCCGCAGCATGTCGAGAACGACCTGGTCGGGAACGAGTTCGCCGCGGTCCAGATATCCCTGAACGGCCAGGCCCAGACCGGTCCGCCGCGCGACGTGATCGCGCAGCAGTTCACCCGTTGAGATGTGGGGAATCCCGAAATGCGCGGCGATCAGCGCGCCCTGAGTCCCCTTGCCCGCGCCCGGGGGCGCGATCATCAGCACCCGCATCACTCATCTCCTCACCTCATCATCCC